>JACPAN010000005.1 GCA_016180815.1 Elusimicrobiota bacterium | reverse complement strand
TGATCGCGGTAACGGCGCCAAATAACCGCTCAAGCGGCGTATTCGCTATTGCCAAAAAAGCGTTTCTCTTCAACACTATAGAATCATGCGCCGGCAAGATACGCTCTATCGCCTTCTTGAAACGACCCTTCTACTAAGCCGCTCGCAGCATGAACAGGAAATATTGGAAGAAATCCTCAAGGCCATCCGCTATGTCATGAACGTCAGAGCCAGCTCCCTTCTCCTGCTTGATCCCTTCACCAAGGAGCTTTATTTCCATACGTTTAAGGGAGGCGCGACCAGCATCCGCGAAATCCGCCTTAAAGTGGGCGAAGGGATCGCCGGCTGGGTCGCTCGATACGGCCGTCCGCTGCTGATCAACGATGTGCGCCGCGACCGGCGCTTCAGTTCTCGCGCGGACAAAAGAACCGGTTTTTCCACCAAAAATATTCTCTGCGTGCCGCTGAAAAATGAAGACAAGATATTGGGCGTCCTGGAAGCCATCAATAAAAAAACCGGCGTTTTCACCAAGGAGGATCAAAAAATATTCTCGGCGTTCGCGGCCCAAGCGGCCGTGGCCATCGAAAACGCGCGGCTTTACTCCATGGCATTTTTCGATCAATTGACCGGCGTTTACGGCCGGCGCTACTTCGAATCCTGGCTGGCCAATGAATTCGCCCGCGCGGACCGCTACAGCGGCGATTTCGGCTTAATCTTGGCGGATATCGACCACTTTAAAGGAATCAATGATCAACACGGCCACTTAGCCGGCGACTTGGCCTTAGCGGCCACGGCCGACACCATCAAAGCGGCCATTCGCACCAGCGATATTTTGGCCCGCTACGGCGGCGAGGAATTCGCGCTGATTTTACCCCACACGAATATTAAACAAACCTCGGTGATCGCCGAACGCATCCGCGCCGACGTGGAAAAACGCACCTTCAATTTCGACAAAGAAACCGTGCCCGTGACGCTCTCATTAGGCGCCACCAGCTTCAAGGCCACCCAGCCTAAATCAAGCAATGAAATGCTCGGGCTCGTGGACCGAGCCCTCTATTCGGCCAAAGAAAGCGGGCGCAATCAGGTCGTCGTTCATCCCAGCAAAGAATGACTCTCCTTGCATCGGGGGCCGTTCTCTGTTAAAAAATTAATATGAAATCAGGGGAATCAAAAACGATCGCAATCCTGCACGCCGGACTTTTGGCCCTTAGTTGTTCAATGCTCAACTTAACCGATGTTTGCGCCGACGCCGATGACAGCGTCGTTGAGCGTTGCGCAGACGACCGGGATCAATATTGCTGTAAAGATTCACACGCTCTGATCGTGATGCCGTTTACCGCCTTCAACGACCTTCTTTGGCCAGAAAATCTTAAACGCAAAGCAAACCAGATTTTGGGAAACCATGAAATAACCATTAACGAACAGTATCCATCCGCGGAAGGTCTTGATCCTTTCTCCATGCTGGAGGGAAATTTTGAGACTCTGGCCGATGCCTGCGTCAGCGTAAATGCAGCCTTATTGAGTCAAATAGGCAATATCCGGGGTAAACTCCCCGTCGTTTACGTCAACTACAGAGGCACTTTCGAAGAAATCGATAGTCCTGATTATTATGGAGCTTACTATAGTCACACCGAATGGCAGTCCGCCTGTCAAACGGCCATCTCAGAATCTTCACGGGAAAACCGGGAGGAAGAAGCCGAGAGGATACACCCGATTGATTTGATCCTGATTAATCTGGCTAATCTTGGCCGGCGCGAAGATGGGAGCGAAGACACGGATCACAAATGCACCAATGCGGTTCTAGCCCATGAAATGGGGCATGCGGTAAGCTTAAGGCATGCCGGCCATCCGACGAATCTCATGTACCCAAGCTGCGACACGAATTACACGCAAGAAAAACTCTCCAAGAAACAGGTCGCCAAATTTTGCAGAAAACGAGGCTTTAACAGACACCCCAGCCTGCCGTAACCCGCGCCAAGGATCGCTTCTCCTATAGCCAAGATCGACATAATTTTGAACAATGCTTTTCAGGAAAACCATGGAAGGCAACCACGCATCGAAGCGCATCAACACCTTGCTGGGCGCTCTTCTTGTCTTGGACATTGTCCTGAGCGTCGTCGCCCTGTTTATTCCCGAATTCTGGTCCCGCGTCATGCACGGGGTCCCCTATGACGATCCCCAGGGGCTTCTTCGTCGCACTGGAGCGACATGGGTCGCCTTCACTCTTTTTCAAGGAATTGCTCTAGCGCGCTGGCGAAAAGAACCCTTTTGGCTTGTTGTTGTCGCGGGCTTGCGATGGAGCGAAATCATTACCGATTGGATTTACCTTTATTTCTGCCAAGACATCACCTTATTCGGCCGGCTCGGCTTATTCGTATCGCCGCCTGTCAATATCTTAGCCGGCTGGTATTTGATTAAAAGCTATCAGCACTGCTCCGGGCAAACCAGCGGCCGCTCCTAACCCCGGATTCCGGGCGGGGCTCCGGTAGTATAATGATCCTATTCCAGTGATTGCCGAACAGATTCAAATCCCAAAAGCCAGCCCCTACCGTGTCGGCCGCTTTTATTTTCATATCAACGAGTTCGATGAAGCCCGGCCTTGGCTGAAAAAAGCGGCGCTCCAGAAACCCTGGAAATTGGAACGCTGGACCCGTTTAGCCATCAGCCATTTGCCCAGGCGCATGGCCGCGGTTTTGGCCGGATCGCGCCGGCGGCTATGGCATCAACTCTGGGAAGAAGCCCTGAAACTCCCCGGCTATCCGACGATTTACGAAAGCGCCTTAAACGAAATGTCCGAATACCTCAAAATTTCCAAGGAGGAAGCCCTCCGGCTATGCCAACAAGCGACGACTCAAATGGCCGATGAGTGGAAAGAGGCCGCCCCGCAAAGCGCCGATCAAATCATGGAATTTTACCGGACAAACACGACCTATATCGCCGACCTGATCCACGAACGAAGCAAACCCTATGAATTCGGCGGCCATCATGCGGTCGAAGCCCTTTTATTCGCTCTTGAGAAAGGCGCTCAATCCTGCCTGGATTTCGGCAGCGGCGACGGCTCCTGCGGCCTTTTGTACGCGCATCATGGTCTACAGGCCTCTATGGCCGATGTTTCGAGCCATCTCCTGGAATTCGTGCGCTGGCGCTTCGCCCAGAGGGGACTTGAAGGCAAATTCTATCTGATGCCGGGCAAACCTTTGCCGGAAAAAGAATTCGACTTGATCACCTCGTTCGATACCTTGGAGCACGTGGCCGATCCCTTGACTGCTTTAAACGACCTCTACCGCAGCTTAAAGCCGGGGGGGCATCTGATCGCCAACACGCCGTTCGGCTGTACGGAAAATCACCCCATGCACCTGCCACATGACCGAAAAAAATTCATCCGAGGCGCCAAAGACATGGGTTTTGCGGTTAAATCATTCCGGTTACGCGAGTTCTACCTCTTCCAAAAAATTTAATCCCCGTCAAATTTCAGGGGACACACCTAAAAACTTGACTGTTTTTTGACTGATTTTCAATTGTTTTGTCAAATATCTGGACATGACCCTTTAAATTGTTAACATGATCCGATGGCCAGGCAACTGCGAATCAATTTAGAAAACGCCCTCTACTATGTCTTTTCCAGAGGCAACGACAAAAAACCCGTTTTTCTTCATGATCAGGATCGCGAATCTTTCATTTCCCTGCTAAACGAAACCTTCGTCCGATACGGCTTTAAGTTTCATGCTTACGCTTTGCTGAACAATCAATACCATCTTCTCGTTGAAACGCCGGGGGCCAATCTATCCATGGGCATGCGCCTGATCAACGGGCGATACGCAGAATACTTCAATCGGCGGCACGGCCGGGTGGGCCACCTTTTCCAGGGCCGGTTTAAGGCCTTGATTCTCGAAAAAGAATCTTATTTGGCCGGATTAAGCCGTTATATCCACCTGCAGCCTGTGGCCGCCAATCTTGCTTTTGATCCCTGGGTCCATCCCTGGAGCAGTTGCCGGGATTATTTGGCTTTAAGGAAACCGCCGGCCTGGCTCAACACCGCCGACGTTCTTTCTTCCTTCGCCAAGACGAAGGAAGGGCCCATCCTCGCTTACAAAAATTTTCTCATGGCCATTGCGGAACATGACGACCCGACGAAAAAGGCGATGGGTCAGACCCTCCTGGGCTCCAAAGAATTCGCCCAAACCATCAAACGCAAAATTCAAAACAGCCTGGGCGACAAGGAAATCGCGCACCGGAATATTTTTAAGGACCGCCTGGAACCCGACGTCGCCGAATCAGCGATCGCCAAGGTCTTTGATCTCAATCCCGATGAATTAGCCGGCGGCCGCCAGAACAATCGCTTGGCCAGAAAATTCGCCATCTACATTTTAAGGGAACGTTCCGGATTAAGCCTCAAAGAAATGGCCGGCCGGTTCCTGATGGGGGAAGCCGGGATCAGCAAACTGGTCACCCGATTAAAATCTAAAATTCAAAACAATGAAGATACCCGGCGGCATTTCGAACGCATCGAGGCGGCCATCGCCGAAACAATACAAGAAAAAACGCCTGTTTCGACAGCCGAAGGCGCGCCCGAACAGCCGCCCGCCGGCGCTTCGAATTCGCTGGACAGATTGAATTAACAGGAGGATTTTATGCAACGACTCGTCGCAGCAATCATTCTTTGCTTGTCGGCCGGATCAGCCGGAGCGATTGATATCGGGTTGCGCCAGACCTTAGGCTCGGATGATTACAAAGGAACATACGGCTATCTCGAGATCGGAGCAGGAGCCCTGTCCATCCGGCCCGAAGCCGATCTTTTCACCTCGGATAAAACAACGGCCAGCTTTAAAACCTTTGCCGCGCGCCTGGGCTACGATACGTCCATACTCGGCCTGGGCGTCACCGGCGGCGCGACGCCTGAAGAGGACGACTACTCAAACGCCTTCGCGGGCGCGGATGCCACGCTCACGTTCTCGGCCACGGGCGGGGGAAGAAAGCGCATCAGAACGTCGGGCGGCGGAGCCCCACGCGGGCGAGGCTTGGCCAGGGTGGATGCCGGCGCCGGCGCTTTAGTCACCAAGCATGAGGATAAATTAAACGCAGCCCGGACCACATTGGCCAATAAATTCGAAGTGACTCAAACCGATTTAAGCGTGTTCGCCGGGGCGAGTTTCGTTGGCATTCATGCCAGCGCCAATCTAACCCAATCCGATTACAATAAAACCTTGACCGCTTCAGACCGGCCGGCCCAACGCTTAAAGCTCGATGGCGTCAACATGCGTCTGGAAGGATTCCCGGAAACCAGCCTGACCCTTCATGCTGAAATTCCGTTTTTGCCTCTCATCAATCCTTTCGTCACCTACAACCGGACGTCGTACAAGGCCAGCACGCTGACAACACGCGTTTTTTCCGTCGGAGCGCATGTCGGCCTTGAAATGCTGGAAGTCTTCGGAGCGTTCGAAGCCCTGCACCCGTCCGTCGGCAAAGACTCCACCGCCGTCACCGTCGGAGCCAGCCTAAGATTCGGTTTGGGCGGGTAAAGAATTTCCGCCTCCGCAGATGGAAAAAAGACCTTATGCCATCCGAGTTCTTTTCAGCAAAGAAGACGGAGGTTATATAGCCACCGTTCCGGAACTTCCCGGCTGCTCAGCCTTCAGCAGGACGTCGGAAAAAGCTGTCAAAGAAGTTAAGGTTGCGGTTTCTCTTTGGCTTAAAACTGCTGGGCGAGAAGAACGCTCTATCCTGAACGACAAAAAACTTTTAAAAAAACTGCGGCGCGGCTCCCGAGACGCCAAAGCCCGCCGAGGCCAAATTGTTCGATGATTAAACAAGAGTTCCTTTTGCCTGAAATTGAAGGGGAAGATCAAAATCTCGAAACTTTCGATCCAAATGCCTTCGTCGGAAATGATAAAGACGAACAAAAGACCTGCAACTTCGTACTGATGCTTGCCCTATTTTTTAATGATTTGAAAAATTTGGTTTGGGCCTTTCGTCAGCTTAAGAATACCTTACCGAAAAATGCAGACTCACCCTCCGTTTACAATGGCCATCACGGAGGATTTGAAGTTCATATTCAAAGATTATTTTGGGCCTGTGTGTTTGAACTAACAGATAGCATCAAAAATAACGAAAACGCCATTAAACACTCGCTTTTTGTAAAAACGATTCATTCGCTGCCACAAGAAAGACAACGCTTGTGGGATGAACTTTATCAATTTTCAGTAGGATCAAAAATCAATAAATTCTCCAATAAACTTCTAGAAGAATTGGCACAGCATCGAAACAATATCGCTTTTCACTATAGTCAGAACAAGGTTATTGCCAACGGTTACAAAGACTTCTTTGCCCCACAAAGCGCAAACCTACATAGTAATCCATTAAAAGTTCCTTACATTTCCAGAGCCGCTTCGATGGCAGAAACAAAATTCTATTTTGCCGATGCTGCTGCTCAAGAATGCCTTAAGAAATTTGATCCCTACGCTACTGAATTGAAAAATCTGGTCAAGGAAAACATACTAAAAACCGTAGGCTCAATTGTAATTAACTTTATTCAGGTTCGAGGATTTGCTTGGCAAAAGCCACAAACAGCCGAACAGGAATAATGAAACTCCACACCGTTAGTTTTGGTTGTCAGATGAATACGGCCGATTCCGAGGAAATGGGCCGGACTTTGGTCGGGCGGGGATTTGGGTTTACTCAAACGCCTCAAGATGCGGATGCCATCCTGATTAACACCTGCACGGTTCGCCAGCACGCTGAGGACAAGGCTTTTTCTTTTGTCGGCACTTTGCGCGAATGGAAAGAGGCGAATCCCAACCGGCTTTTAATCGTGGCCGGGTGCGCGGCGGAGCGGACTAAAGACGTTCTGCAGAAACGCTTTCCCTATGTTGATTTGGTGGTGGGCGCTAAATCGATTGAACAATTTCCGGAAATCGTTGAAGAGGCGCTAAAAGAAAAATTTAGCTGGGAAAAAGACAATGTCGGGGTTTGGCCGGATGAGGGGAATGGAAAAGAAGCAAGGGCACATTGCGCCTATGTCACCATTATGCGCGGGTGCAATTACACCTGCACCTACTGCATCGTGCCCTTTGTGCGGGGACGGGAAATTTACCGTCCGGCGGCAGCCATATTGAAAGAAGTTGAAACACGGGTTCGGGAGGGGGCCAAAGAGATTATGCTGTTAGGGCAAACGGTTAATTCATATCGGGGAGAAGGGGAGATCGTCGATTTTTCGGACTTGCTCAAGACCGTGGCCCAAATACAGGGCGTGGAGCGCATTCGCTTTATGAGCCCGCATCCTTATTACTTCAACGATAAGCTCATCGAAACCTTAGCTGCAACGCCGCAGGTTTGCAACCATATTCACCTGCCCGTGCAATCAGGCTCAAATCGCATCTTAAAACTGATGCGTCGCAATTACACGCGGGAACGCTATTTGGAAATCGTCCAAAAACTGCGCGCAGCCATCCCGAATATCGCCATCACCACGGATATTATCGCGGGCTTTCCCACCGAAACCGAGCAAGACTTCGATGAAACCATGGATTTAATTTGGGAAGGTGGTTTTAACGGCGCTTATTGCTTTAAATTCTCACCTCGCGATGGAACCGATGCCGCTAACTTGGAAGGGCAAATCGATCAGGAAACCAAGGAATGCCGTTTAGCCCGGGCTCTTGAGCTAACCGAAGACATGGGCCGGAAAAAGGCCCAGGCGCAAATCGGTCAAGTTAAAGAGGTTCTCTGGCACACGGATCAAGAAGGATTTTCACGCGATTCCTACAAAGTCGAACTTCTAAACGGCCAAAAAACCCAGGCAGGGTCCGCTCAGCCGGTCAACATTGAAGGTGTCAAAAGCCGCAAATTACTTGGTAGACTAGTGTCATGAAGCCTTCGGAAAGGCGCAAATATCCGCGCATCCCGATTGCCGCCGACCTGGCCGAACCCGTCGAAATCGTTCTACTGCGACAACAATCGAACGGCCGCATTTCAACCACAAACGGCCATAAAGCGCATCGAATACCCGCCATCCTGGCCAATATTTCAGCCGGCGGCATGGCGCTTGTGGCGTTCGGCGAAAAAGAAATTTTTGCCAGGGTTCGCCGCATCCATTTAGTCGCCAATATTCCCGGTTTCGAGCGGGCCAAAATCGAGGGCAATCTTGTTCATGTCCGAAGCCGCGAAGGCATTCAAACCCTGGGTGTTCGATTCGCCGCAGTGGCCAAAAAATTAAAAGACCGGATTCGCCACTTGATCGATGATTATTCGGACTGCGAAACCAGAATCGGCTTGCGCTTGCCGGAGGTTTGCACGGGCCAAACATGCCGCTTCTTCAACCTCTGCAAAAAAGCCCAAAAGCTCGAAACGCCCTGAGTACAACCCTCCTCCCCGTTCATAAAAATACAACCCGCCATCACCCCTTCGTCGTCGCCATTTTAGGCCCCACCGCCTCGGGAAAAACAGCCCTGGCCGTTCGCTTGGCTAAACGCCTGGGCGCGGAAGTTGTTTCCTGCGATTCCCGAAATTTTTACAAAGGCTTGCATGCGCTGACGTCCACGCCCGCCGGCCGTTGGACGGACGACGGAAAAACCTTCACGGTCGATGACGCGGTACCCTATCATCTGGTGGATTTTTTGGATCACCGGCAGCGTTGGGATGCTCAACAATACGCCACGGCCGCCCGGGAAGTTTTAGACGATATTTTTTCACGCTCGCGCTGCGCCATCGTGGCGGGGGGAAGCGGTTTTTACTGGCGCGCCTTAAACCAAGGCCTCGACGAAGCCCCGCCTGTCGATGATTCCCTGCGCCGAGAGCTCAATCAGCGCCTAAACAACGAAGGCCTTCCGGCGCTAAGCGAAGAGCTTAAAAGACTCGATCCTAAGACTCATCAATCCATCGATCGGCAAAATCCCCGCCGCGTTCTGCGCGCCCTAGAACTTTGCCGCCAATTGGGGCGCCCTTTATCTGAGATTCGCTCCGGGCCAAAAACCGAGAAAAACCATTTTTGGCCGCATGCCGCTTTTTATCTTGATTGGCCGCGTTCCGCGCTCAAACAAAGAATCGAACGCCGCATTCGCAGGTTCTTGGGATCCATGACCGAAGAATTAAACGGCTTGAAGAATAAGCACGGCGAGAGCATCCGGCAATGGCCGGTCTTTGAATCGCTTTCTGCCGAACCGGTCTGGGACATGATCCACGGACGAATCAGCCGGGAAGAAACCGTCGCCCGTTCGATCAAGCTTGAATTCGCCTACGCCCGCCGCCAGGAAACCTGGTTTAAAAAAGAAAAGAACCTCGTCAAAATTTCATTCAATGAAGAATCGGACCGCGATGAACGCTTGATGTTTGAGCGCGCCGAACAAATCATTATGGGGAAAATACCGCAGCCATGCCGTTAAGAGAAACGCTGCGCCCGCTGGAGAAGGTCATTCTGGTCGGGTTATTGACCAAGAAAACCGGGTTCGATGATGATTCTCTCGATGAGCTGGAACGCCTGGTTGAAAGCGCCGGAGGCGCAGCCGTTAAAAAAATTATTCAAAAACGCATGGCCAGGGACCCGGCCCTCTTAATCGGCAAGGGTAAAACCGAAGAAATCGCGGCCATGGTACGGCGATTGGATATTCACACCGTTGTTTTTGATGAGGAATTGACGCCCACCCAGCAACGCAATCTCGAAGAGGCCATCGGAACGAAAATTATCGACCGCACGCGCCTGATTTTGGACGTTTTCGCTCAACGCGCCCGCACCAAGGAAGGCATTTTGCAGGTTGAGTTGGCGCAAAGCACCTATATGCTGACCCGCCTTAGCGGGCGGGGAGCCGGGCTCTCTCAGCAGTTGGGCGGCATTGGGGCCAGGGGTCCCGGCGAACGCGCTTTGGAATACGACCGGCGGCGCATCAGGGTCAAAATCCAAAACATCAAAAAACAGCTGGCCGGCGTCCAACAAGAGCGGGAAACCCAGCGCGCCCAACGCCTCGCCGAAGGCATCGCTCAAGCCGCGCTCGTGGGCTACACGAACGCGGGGAAATCGTCGCTGTTGAATAAAATGCTCGGCCCTCATCAAAACGGCTCGGCGGCCGCCTACGCTGATGATCGACTTTTCGCCACGCTCGATCCTTTGACCAAACGGATTTATCTTCCCGGCGGCCTGCCGCTCTTGGTGACCGACACCGTGGGTTTCATCCGAAAACTGCCGACTCATCTGGTGGCCAGCTTCCGGGCCACGCTTGAGGAGATTCGCTGGGCGGACTGCCTGATCATCGTTGATGACCCGATGGACTCGGAATCCGAGATTCAAAAACGGCGCAAAGCCGTGGACACGATTCTGGGTGAATTCAAAGTCGACGATTACCCGGCCCTTCGCCTCTTCACCAAAGCCGACTTATTAACCCCGGACGAAAAACGCTACCTCGCCAAACGCTACCCGGAGCATCTCCTCGTCTCCTCGAAAACCGGGGAAGGCTTCGATCAATTGATGAAGCGAATCGAAAACCTTTTGATCGGTACCTGGCCCAAGTCCAAATTGAGAATCCGGGCCAAAGACGGGCATCTCGTTTCTCTTCTCTACAAACTCGGCAGGGTGATCGAATTTAAAACCGACAGACAGGGGGACTATCGCGTTTATTGGCAGGCGCCTGCGGCGCAGATTAAAAAACTCCAAGGAATGGCCGGACCATGACCTTAGCCAATAAAATCACCATCATCCGCATCGCGCTGACGCCGTTTTTTCTGATTTTTCTCATTTATTCGCACTATGTTCCCGCCCTGATTTTCTTTTTGGCCAGCGCCATCACGGACGGGCTCGACGGTTTTTTTGCGCGCAAACGCCGTCAAATCACCAAAATCGGCTCTTTTTTGGATCCCCTCGCGGACAAGGCGTTCTTAATTCCGACTTATGTCTCCTTCGTGCTGGTCGGCGCCATCCCGAAATGGCTGTTCGTTCTTCTTATCTGCCGGGATTTTGCTATTCTTCTGGGTTGGTTGCTCTGGTTGATCAAAGAACAAGAATTAAAAGCCAATCCGCGCTTGTCCGGAAAAATGACCATTGCCACGCAAATGATTTTCTTTGTTCTGGTCATGTCAAAATTGGCTTTCCCGAATTTGGAAACCCCCATGTTCAATATGATTCTTGAATTTCTTATGTACATCATCGCGTCGATCACCTTCGTTTCATTCGCGGATTATCTGGCCCTGGGCACAAAAACCCTGGCCGCCAAAACACAATGATGATCACCTTGTGGATCGTTGCCATCGGCGGCTATTTTTTGGGGGCCATCCCCTCGGGATTTCTCATCGCCAAATACGCTAAAGGCATCGATATCAGGCGCCACGGCTCAGGCAATCCGGGCGCAGCCAACGTTTATCGCACCTGCGGGAAAATCCCCGGGTTTGCGACGGCCATCGGCGATATCCTCAAAGGATTCCTTCCCGTCTACCTGGCCGTCAGCATCGAACCGGAATTGACCTGGTTTCATCTGTTGGTCGGGGCCTTGGCCATCATCGGCCACAATTGGACCGTCTTTTTAGGTTTTAAAGGCGGCAAGGGCGTAGCCACGAGCGCCGGAGTCTGCGTCTGCCTTCTGCCTATACCGACCCTATGCGCGACCGGCGCTTTTCTGCTGGGAGCGGCGCTGACGAATCATATCTCGGTCGGTTCCATGCTGGCCGCGGTTGTTCTGCCGGCGACCAGTTTGGCCCTGGGCTCTCCGCCGAGCTTAGCCATTATGTCCGTTATTATCGGAGCGGTCATTCTGATCCGCCATATCTCCAATATGAAACGGCTCCTGACCGGCCGAGAACTTCTGTTCGCCAAAAAAACCTAATGCCGCCGGGCCATCTTCCCCTGAGCTTTTTGGGCTTCGGCGCATGGGGGGGAGCCCTGGCCATCCATTTGGCCCGCCACGGAGTCAAAGAAATCAACGCCTGGGAATACCTGGAACGCTTGCGCGATCATATCCGCTTGACGGGACGCCACCCCTCTTTGGGCGGACCGGTTGTTCCGGAAACGATCAAGATTGTCGAGCGACTGGAACATTTGCCGTTGAGCAAACGCCATGTGCTTGTGGTTGCGGTGGGCTCCGCTTATGCCGCAGCCACCCTCAAGGCCTTGGCCCAACTTCAGGATAAGGTCCGCAAATTAAAAACAAAAGGCTCGCCGCTGAAAATTGAAAAACCTTACGCCTGCCTCATCCTCAGCAAAGGGCTTGACCCCGCCACATTAACCCTCATGAGCGAGATGGCCCGGCGCACGCTCAAACTCGAGGCAGGATCCGTGTTCGTTCTCTCCGGACCGACCATCGCCAAAGAATTAATTTACGGCTCGCCGACCGTCGCAGTTTTAGCCGGACGGCCGGGGGCCAAGATGAATGCTTTAAAGACGCTTTTTGAACGCGGCTCGTTCATGATCAGGACCTCCCCGGACAGCATCGGCGCCCAATTAGGCGGCGCTATGAAAAATATCTATGCCTTAGGCTACGGCGTTCTTGACGCCCTGGGCGCTTCCGCCAACACCAAGGCTTTTTACCTGACGCGAGCCATGGAAGAAATCGCGGATTTGGCTTTGCGCCTGGGCGGACGCCGCGAAACGATTTACGGCCCGGCCGGATTGGGCGATTTATTGACCACCAGCCTCTCGCATAATTCCCGAAATTCCCGCCTAGGACGTCTCCTGGCCCAAGGTTACACGCTTGAGGCGGCCCAACGGGAAATCGGCATGGTGACCGAAGGCGTTTCCGCCTGCCATGAATTTCTTAAGCTTGCGGCCCGGACAAAAACAAAACTAACCTTGGCTGAACGGATTTCGGTGGTCCTAAAAACCCCTACAAAAGCGCGCGAAATCCTGTTAAACTTAAATTAACGGGGGAGAAATGATCAAAGTCAAAGTTTACTCCATCGCCACCAGCGGAACCGAATGCGTCCTGTTGCTCGAAGAACTCGACGGCCCCCGCCTCCTGCCGATTTGGATCGGCATCTCCGAAGGCCAAGCCATCGCCCTTAAATTCGCGGATATTCAATTGCCCCGCCCCATGACGCACGATTTGTTGATTAATACGCTGGATTCTTTGGGCTTTAAAATAGACCAAGTGATCGTCAACGACCTGCGCGGACAAACCTTTTACGCTCAGCTGCATATCAGCCACAATTCCACCAAACATGTGGTTGACTCACGGCCTTCGGACGCCATTGCACTGGCTGTCCGCGCCAATTGCCCGATTTTCGTCGAACAGAAAGTTTTCGACAAATGCCATACGATGAAAAAACCTATTTCCGAGGACGAAGTCAAAAAATTCAAGGAAGAGCTTAAGAACATTAAACCCGAAGACATCGTCAAGGGTTTAAAAGACAAAGAGTCCAAAAAACATAAGAAAGGGGAGGCCGAAGAAGCGACCGAAGGCCCCGAAGACAACGATGAGGACGAAGAAGAGGAAGACGACGAATAGTCCCGTCAGCGCAGCAGTTGCAGGATTTCTTTTAACGCCCGCTTAGTCTCAGCCAGCGCCGCCGCAGCCGCGGATTGCGTGTCCAATTCCAAGGGAAGCTCGGAGCTCTTTTGGCGCTTTCTCGCCTCATCGGCCAGCGCCTTGCGCACGCCTTCGAGGCGCATTCGTTTAACGTAAAAAAGATCCTTGATTTTTAAAATCTTCTCGATATCCGCCTCGCGGAAACGCCGATGTCCTCGCGATGTCCTCGATGGAGCGACCAGGCGGCACGTTTCCCAATAACGCAAAATATGTTCCGGCACCTGGGTCAAGCGGCTGGCTTCGCTGATCGCATAGGAAGGGCCCCAAGAACTTGATGCCGGTTGCCCCCCGGCAGGCAAGAGAGTTCTGCGCGGCCTCATTCAAGAAACTCCTGGCTCATTCTAAATTTGACCTGTTTGCGCGGGGGGACGGCCACGGCTTCCCCGGTGTTGATATTTCTGGCGCGCCGGGGCTTGCTCATACGAACCGCGAACGTGCCGAAGCCGTGGATGGTCAACCGAGTCCCGTGATGGAGCAATTCTCGAATAGACCGCAGCACGATCTCCACGGCCTGGTCGGAGACCTCTTTATCCCACCCGGTCTTTAACCGCACCAACGACGTCAGTTTGCCTTTATCCATGGAATCCCTATTTTACTCAAGTGAGACAGGACTTGATAGAATCAATCTCGCCAATGGAGTTTCGGGGAATCGGGGCGTGGCTCAGCTGGTAGAGCGCTCGGTTCGGGACCGAGAGGTCGGAGGTTCAAATCCTCTCGCCCCGAAATTTCCGCACATAACTTGGACTTTTTGGGCCCGTAGCTCAGCTGGGAGAGCGCTTCCTTCGCAAGGAAGAGGCCGGGAGTTCGATCCTCCTCGGGTCCAAGTTATGTGCGGAGCAATCAGGTTTTTTTGGGGCCGCTCATCCTGAAGCGCAGCCAAAGAACCAACAGCCCGGCGCCGGCCACAATGCCTACGGAAACCAAACTCTCCACAAAATTAAGTTTATTAGCCATGGCATAGTAGGCGTCATGGAGAATCCAGCCGAGATAGCCTAAAAACAGGCAGCGGGGCACCGAGCCCAAAAAAGTCCACCAGGTAAAGGCCCAAACCGGGAGGCGGATCACGCCCGCGGCCGCTGAAATCAGCGACAACGGCACGATGGGCAGCGCGCGCAAAAGAAAAATCGTCCAGCCCATGCGCCGGCCCTGGAAACGGCGTTCCATATTCATCACATCCTGCCAGCCGAATCCCAAAAATTTTTCCAGTTTCTCGATCATGGGTTTGCCGCCCCAGAAACCGATGCCGTAGCCGATATAAGCGCCCAGCGTCGAAGCCACGGTGGCGGGGAAAACGATCAACTTTAAAATATCAAACGAGGCTGCGCCCCAACCAATGTCCGGCGCGATTAAAATGGCGCCCGCGCCCATGATAATAAGAGGCGAAGGGATGGGCACGATCACTGATTCGATGATCACGCCGATAAACACGCTCACGGATCCGTGCGTGCGCAAAAGCTCCAAAATCCACTGCGTCATTTCCGCGATCATCGAAGCGACTCCTTTAAGGCTTTGACGATATCAAGGGCGGCTTGAGGCCGGGCGATTTTCCGAGCGGCCTCGCGCATGTTAGCCAATCGCGAAGGCGAACGAAACAAAAGAGCGGCCGAACGAAGGACTCCGTCCAATTGATCCTCCCTAAGCGCGGCGCCGGCTTTGACCAACAAGCGGGCATTGCCCTCTTCCTGCCCGGGGATAGGACGGTGAATAATAAGCGGGCAATTGACGGCCAAAGCTTCGGCCGCGGTCAGAGCCCCGCCTTTGGTGATCAGGCAATCAGCGGCGGACATCAAGGAAACGATATTGTCTTCAAAACCATAGATCCGGATGCGCCCGGCATGTTCCGGCTTCCTCAAGCTTTTGACGCGCCGCAGGGCCTCCTCATTGCCTCCAAGCACAAACAACCATTGCCAGGAAGAAGGGGAGCCTTTGCTCTGAGCAGCACTCAAGAGCTCATCGAAAGGCAGCAGCCCCAGGCTCCCGCCCATGACCATGACCGATGGTTTTTTCGGGTCAAGTTTCAAGCGCCGGCAGGCCGCCGCCTTAGCCGGGGGGCGCAAGAATTGGCCTCTGAGCGGAATCCCGGTTGTCTCGATACGGCCGGCGTCAACGCCATGGCGCGCCAGATCGTCGGCCGCCTGCTTGCTGGAAGCGAAATAACGGTCCACGGAAACGGAGGCCCAATAGCGATGGGCCCAAAAATCGGTGGTGACCCCGAACAACGGCGTATCAAGACGGCCTCTGGATTTAGCGCCGGCTAATATGCGTATGGGCAAGGCATGCGTTGAAATCACCGCATCAGGCCGGTGGCGCTCCAGCATTTGCCGAAGCTTGAAGATGTCCTGATCATAAAGCAGGCCTTCGGCCTGGCGAACCAACGGATACAATTCCGGATTATCATGCATTCGCCCCCAAACTCCGGAATGGTTCGCGATCATCCAATGATAAAGCTTGAGAAACAGTCCGCCCAAATGGGGAAAATAACGGATAACATTGTCTTCCGCCGCGTCCCAATCGCTATGACGCTTGATGGCCTCCACCACGGCATGGGCTGCTTGAGCATGCCCGGAATCCGGAGCGGCATAAAGCAGGAGAATTTTTTTCTTAGGCATGGCCATCTTGAAATTTCGGGGGTGTGGGAATTGAACCCACGACCTCTCGCACCCCAAGCGAGCGCGCTACCACTACGCCAACCCCCGTTAAAACGACGACCCTCAGTATACCAAGGTCCCCAAGTCTTGAAAAACTGCGGCGTAATCCTTCTTTTATTACCTTTATAATGTCATGATGCTTTGCAATGAAGCGCCCGCGAATCCTCAAAATTTTATTGAATCCATAACATTGTGAAAGGCGAAGGGATGGCGGAAAAAAGAGCGCGCTTGATCGTGCGTGGGGTCGTTCAAGGCATCGGCTACCGCTATTTCGCCCAAAAAATGGCCAAACAATCAAATCTGCAGGGCTGGGTCAAAAACCAGCCGGACGGCTCCGTCGAATTGGCCGTCGAAGGCGACGAGAGCGACATCGAACGCCTCATCGCTTCCTTAAAGCAAAAACACCCCTGGGCTAAAGTCGACGCCGTTGAAATCGAGTGGCAACCCTACGCGGGAGAATTCCAGACTTTCGAAATAACCTATTAATATGGCTGAAAGTCAGGGAACGAATTTCGATTTAACGAAGCAGTATTTCAAAGGGATTCAACGCCTCAAGGAATTCACCCGCGAGGACATGCACCTCCTTTGGGTAAAAGCCAAGCGCGGCGACAAAAAAGCCAAAAAGACGATTATGGAATCGAATCTCAAGCTGGTCATTCCCATCGCCAAAAAATATCACCGCGCCGGGCTCGACTTTCTGGATTTAATCGAAGAGGGAAATTTGGGACTCATGCATGCCATCGACAAATTCGAACCGTCCAAGGGCTTCCGCTTCTCGACTTACGCCTCTTATTGGATTGAGCAAAGCATCCGCCGCGCCATCGAGGAGCAGTCGAAAACCATCCGCATCCCGCCGCATGCCTGGGAGGCGCTCAGGAAATGGTTCAAGGCCTGGGACCGCCTTCACGGGCGCCTGGGCCGCGATCCGTCCGTATCGGAAATGGCCAAAAATACCGGGCTCACCGCCCGGCAGATCAAAGGCATCGTCAACGCCGCCGAGGCCGCCAAAGAAATGGGCTCTCTTGAGAGCCCGATCGGCAACGATGAAAATCTTGTGTTGGAAGAAGTCATCAAAGACCCGCAAGAAAGAACCCCCGATCACGCGATCGGCGCCTCAAGAACAAACGACGAAATCAAAAAAGCGCTCAACGAACTCTCCTACCGCGAACGCCAAGTGCTGACCTTCCGTTACGGCATGAAAGGCGCGGAAGTTCACACCCTTGAGGAAGTGGGCAAGGAGTTGAAGCTTTCCCGCGAGCGTGTCCGCCAAATTGAAACGAGGGCCTTGGAGCGCCTGCGCCGGATCGCCCATCGCATGGGCCTGGTTGAAAGCGGCGTTATTTCCACGCAGCTGCGCCGCACCGAGAAACAAAAAAATGTTTTACGTTTAACGCGAGGTGTGATATGGTCAAGCCAAGCCTTAGGCAAAAAACTCAAGATGGGCTGACCCCGCTCATCGGGGCCATCCGCAACATCTCAGATTTTCCGAAACCGGGCATTCTTTTTAGGGATATTACCCCGCTTTTAGGGAACGCCCGCCTGTTTAAAAAAACCATCGATTTGCTCGCCAAGCCTTACGCCAAGTCGGGCGTGGATTACGTCGTCGGTATTGAAGCCAGAGGATTTATTTTCGGCAGCGCCATCGCATGCCGCTTAGGCTGCGGATTTGTGCCCATGAGGAAAAAAGGCAAGCTGCCCCATCATACGGTCAGCGTCACGTACGACCTTGAATACGGCCAGGATACGCTCGAAATTCACCGCGACGCCTTCCTATCGGGTAAAAAGGTCCTAATCGCCGACGATGTCTTGGCCACCGGCGGAACGTCCCTGGCCGCGGCCCAGCTTGTCGAAAAAGCGGGGGGGGAAATTACCGCGATATCTTTCCTTGTTGAGTTGCTGCCTTTAAACGGCCGGGCTAAAATCAGCCGGTACCCCGTACACTCCCTGATCCAGTTTTAAGCCGCCCCCGTAGCTCAATGGATAGAGCTACTCCGTCCTAAGGAGGAGATGGTGGTTCGATTCCGCCCGGGGGCATTTTGTCCCTTTTCATTAATTAGTTAGGATAAATCCATGACATTAAGAGCAATTCAATGGGTTAAGGCTCATAAAGGCGTTGTTTTAACGGTTTCATTCATCCTGGTCTTAGCCGTTATTTTAGGCGGCGCTTTCATCATTCAAATCAGAGAGCTCGAGGACAGAGGATGGCAATTGCTTTCCGGCGGGCAGTACCTCTCTTATCAGGGTCAAACCCAAGAAGCCCACAAATATTTCGGCGAAATCGAAACCCGTCATTTAAACAGTAAATTGGGGGATTTCGGCCTATTAATGAATGCCACCCTTTATGCCCGGGAAGGCCAATGGGCCCAGGCCGAAGAACGCTACAGGAGCCTATTAAATCGTAAGAAGGTCAAACCTCTGCTGCCGATCGCAACCATAGGATTGGCCCGGGCTTGCGAGGCCGTCGGCAAAATCGATGAGGCCCGCCAACATTTGGAAAGTTTTCTTTCCCTCTATCCGGACCACTTTTCCGCTCCGCAAGCCTATGAAAGCCTGGCCAGGGTCTATGAGATGGGGGGGAACTTTCCTAAGGCTAAAGAACAACTGGAACGCCTAAGAGTGCTTTATCCGGAAACGGTTTGGGCCCATCGAGCAGAGACCCGATTGCGCCTCGTTCGTCCCTGATCGGACCAAATACCCGACTCTTTATAACGCTGATAAGCTTTATCTATCCGAATATCGGAACTATTTAATTCAATCTGGCACTAAGTAATAAAACTTGGAATCCCAATAGGGAGATGGGGGTATTGACAACCCCTAAGCTTTTTTCAAGAATCTGATTTCTATGGGAGGCTACTTAGTGGAGGGGCGGAAAACGATTTCCAACTTTCCTATTTGCTTTCCCATCAACAGATCCCTACTCATGGCCTGCCCTCCCGGTGCGAAAGCCCTGGAGGGCAGCGATTTCATGGCCTCCGCTCTAGGCAGGGAGCCCAGCCGCCAACGGCGGGCAACCCTTGTCGAGCGAGCTGCCCCACCCCTCCGACACCCCTGGATCCCATCAGACAACCTGCAAAGCAGGGTGAGGGGGATGACAGAGCACTTGGCGGGCGCGTCCGTTTATGGCGGAAGGCCGAACTATGCCTACCGAGGCATAGAGACCCAACTAAGTAAGGAGGAAAACGAATGAGACACGCTAAAGGAGCGTTAAGTGTCCTAATGGCCATGCTTCTTCTTGGTCAAAACGCCTGGGCGCTTGAGCTCGACCTAAGCAAAATCAAGCTGGATGGCTCATTGGACCTAAAATCGCAGTCAGCCAACAATGAGACCGACTTCAGCGACAAAAACGCCACGGAAGACCAAAGGAACTCCACTCGGCATAAACTCACGCTCGGATTGGGCGGCGAGTTAACCGATGGGGTTTCGGTCAAAGTGGAAGCTGTGCGAACGCCCTTGAATAACGGCGCAAGCACGGCAGGTCAATTCGGACAAGCTGCACAGACGCCCCATGGAGAAACTCTTAATTTCAGGCTGGAAAACGCCAACCTGACAATTGATGATGTTATCCTTGAGGTTGGAGCAACGTTAGGCCGCCAGTATGTCGGCAAAGCTGACAGCTTGGTTCTGTTTGCAGGCCATTATGATGATGACAACCTTACGGTTGCCGGCGTGGACGCTGTAAAATTGTGGCGGAAAGTCGGCCCTGTGGATGTCAACTACTTGCATGCAACCACGAATGACACCAAAACACTTGCCGGCAATGACTACACCGGTGGCGGCAACCGTCGAGTAGTTCGATCACTCGGAGTAGGCTTAAACCTCAAAGAAGTGACAGGACAAGACATGCTTGATGTTCCCTTGACTGCTGCATGGCATCATGGCACCGATCAAGTCACCAATACCACGGCTGACAACCTCAATCTTGGTATTTACGAGCTTAATGCCAGCGTTAATCTGCTTGACGGCATGCTCGGCCTCGGCCTTGATTGGGCTTCCAACAGCGGCCAACAAAATACCGGAGCCACGACAAAAGTCGACTTTAAGGGCGACTTAACCGCTCTTAAAGGCATGGTCAACCTCAAAGACGTCGGGCTCAAACTCGGCGTCGAATTGGCGCAAGCCAGCGGCGACGATGGTTCCACAGCAACCCAGGATAAATCCTTCCACGACATGACCTACTTCGGACTAGCTCCTCGAAAAAATTACGGAGAAATTCTGGGTAAAAGCAACGCCTTGGGCAACACTGTCTCAGTCGGTGGTAGCCCAGTTCTTCAGGGATTGGACAGCGGCGTCAATACAGCGGGTGCAGTTGCAGTGGGTGGCGGTCTTAGCGTAACAGCGCTAAACGCAGCCTACACTCTTCCGGTCATGGACAATAAACTCAGCGTCAGCGCAGACTATCTGACTGCTGAGATTGATAAGTTGACGGCAGCTCAATCCGCGGCCGGCCTTGTCAAAGACATCGGCTCGGAAATTGACGTAGCGGTTTCCTACATGAAATCAGACAACATCATGTTTAAAGTAGGTGCTGCTCAATTCGATCCGGATGCAAAATCCGCCCTGCTGGCCAACGGCCCCATGGCTGACACAATCACCAAATACTTCGCCAACGCAACGGTGAAATTCTAAACTCTCCGACCGTTTAGAGAGTTTTCATCCCCCCGCCGAAAGGCGGGGGGATTGTTTTTTACGAGAAATTATTGGGCTAAAATACACCAATGCTTCAGCGTGGGATTAAGATTGCTTCGTCGCTGGCGCTCCTCGCAATGACACAGGCCGGATGGGCCCAAGTCCCGGAAGTCATGCCCCACGCGGCTCCGGACCCAAGCCTAGCCACGATCGACGTTTCCGTTTCCGCTCAACCCGCTTATTACACCTGGAGCGAAATCTCCACCAACACCAACCGGGCCTCATACGGATATTTCGCCCAGCGCGGCCATGTCAACTTAAAGGTCATGGAAGAGCCTTGGATCTTTAATTTCCGTATGGAGAACATCTCTTTGGTAGGTATTTCCGAGCTTCCCCAACCCCTGGCCCAGTTGTCTACGCGTTACCCCAAGGCAGGGTCCGATCTCTTCGTCTCCCAGGCCTATCTCGGTTTTGAAGGCCACTGGGGGTTAAATCCCTTAACCTTTAAAGCTGGGTCCATTCCTATGGGAACCGGTGAAAGCATGTTCCTGGATGATAACGGCCTGGGTATTTTCGGTATTCATGCCAAACTGGCTGATGTCGGCCCGCTTGATCTTGAGTACACGGCCGGGAACACGGATACCAGCAATTACGGAACGGAAAAAGTTTTTTTCAGCCATGGCAACATCGGTATTAAAAGGATGGGAAAATGGAATTTAGGCGTGATGACCGAACTCGATGCCACTACGCGAAACCGCCAATTCGGCCCCGCCGTAGGCAACTCCCGCAGGCTCTACTACACGCTCCATTACGATCAAAAAACGCCCAATTTCTCCTTTCACTCTGAAGTCGTCTGGCTGGAGGGAAGTTATTTTACGCCCAGAACCCTGGCTTGGGAAAAAGTCACCAATAAAGCCTCTTCCCTGACTTTAGAAGGGATGTGGAAGGCCAGGCTGCCCAAATTGGAGTTTCTAGGGGCTCTGGATACCCGGTTTATTTATGCTCAAGGCAGCGGGGATAAATCGGAAACCCAACAGGATGAGGCCTATTTCGCGCCCATGGCCAATCGTTTTGACGGAGTCAAAAGAACGGGTCAGGGGGGACTTTTAGGCGCCACCACCTTTGACGCCCTTCCTTCGACCACGACCTGGAACGGCCTGCCCAGCGGCTTAAGCGGGGTAACCACATTCGGGCTATTCTTCAAATCAAAGACCTATAAAATCTATCGCATCCCCGTTCAAGCTGAAATCGGCCGGCTCCTGTTCAGAGCCTCGCAGAGCGCCCAGATTTCCAAAGACCTGGGTTCCGAATGGTCCTTGGAGACCATCAGCGAATTTTCTGAACGCTTCCGCGCCCAGGTTAAATTTTTTCAATTTAACTTCGGCCAAGCCTATGAAACAGCCGGAGTCAAACCGGAATCCGTTCAAGGGGCCCAAGCTTCACTTTCTCTGACCTTCGATTAAACGAGCTAAAAACACACATAGAATAGGACTGTTTCACATGAAACAAAGCCTATGCCCTTGTAAGAACGCCATTTTGGCGCCACAATATAGTCATAGGACTAAAGCACCTAATGACAAAACAAGCATGGCGGAACACCGGCCAGTTCATCATGATGTGCCTGATCATTATGGTATCAGCGCTTGCCCTTCCCTGCCATGCGACCGAAGAACCGCGTTTCTTTAATTGCAGCGAACAAGAAAAAACAAGGTTAAAACAAGCCATTAAGGGCGCCGATAAAATCGCCAAGGGCTGCTTGATCCGCAAAGGCCTTAATCGCAGTTTAGGCGAAGCCATAAGAGAAAGAATAGCGGGCGCAGCCCTGACCTTCGCCTGCGGCGAAGAAGGCGTATGGGGGCAGACCTTCGCCTCAGAAAATAGCGCGGCCATCAGGGTGGGGACTGTACCGAAACCGGATTATATCAGCGAGCGCGCCGACGATTATGAGTACCTGGTTTTTCATGAGCTTAGCCATGCGGCTGACCATGAAGACCGAGGGATTCTTTCCACGTATTTGCATAATGAACACCGCACCGCTGATGTCATCTACGCCTGCGAAGAAGCTTGCCGCTATCAAATCACGATGCCGCGTTTAATCTCCCGCATCCTGGAAACCGAAATAGATTCGCAAAACATGGGCGGCCCCTCATCCATCGAACCTGATTCCGGTTGGCCATGCCGCGATACTCAGGATTGCCAAACCGTGCAAAAATTAGCGCGCATATGCAGGGACGGGCAGCCTTTTCAAGCGACGGTCATGAGAACCAATCTCAGAAAATTGGAATTGAAAGCCTGCATTTTCGACCGGTTGGCATGGCAAGATTGCCAAGACTTATCCTGCTTGGACCAAAACGTCAAAATTTATGAAAAACTGACCAAGGTCTTCGATGCGATGCAAGAGGGATCAGCCGACACTTTGATGACCGATCCCGAAGAACGGACCATTTATGAATTCATGGTCGGGCCGCAGGGCGATTTATTAGCCGATTGCGATCTTGATCTTCAGTTTTTTTATGAGGACGATTTAGGTTGGACCAGTTGGTACCCTAACGAATGAAGCTTGCGGAGAACTATGGCGCGACGGTGAAATAAAGGCCGACGACGTGGCCGGTGTAGTTGTAGGGGATGAAGCGCTCAAATTTCATGTTTGAAGAGCTGTGGACGAAATTGTAGGCCAGATTCCAGGTGGAGTATTCCGCCACCTTCCATTGAAGGCCGCCGCCCCAGGAGCCCCAAATCGTTTTCTGTTTTTCGCTCTGGTAAACGCCGGATTCGTTGCGGGTCGGCCGGTCGGTATAAGAACGATTGTTTAAATCGATGGAACCAAAAATCGCCTTGGTTTGGGTCAATTTCAAATACAGACGCCCGCCCACGCCGAATTCATTGTAGTCGTAATTTTTTGCGATAAAAGTCGGGTTCGTGTCGCCGAAGAAAGCGAAACGCAGATAATTCTGATTGGAACGCTTCATCCGGTAAACGGCTTTGGGCACAAAACTGAAACGCCACAAAGTGGTCTCAAAATTGGCCCCCAGTTCGGAGACCGTGTCTTTTTGATTCTCTCCGGAATAAGTGCCGTTTGAAGCCACAACCTTCTCCCGTTTGTATTTCTGCGTGCTGATGCTCGCGTGCGCGTTAAACGGCTGCCGCGAAACATCGAGAGAAAGCGCCTGCACGTCCTGGTCCATCAAACCGCCCGAGAGCTCAGACGTCAAACTCGCGCTCTGGAACTCGCGCAGCAAATCCGTGAAATTGGGGAATTCCATTTTCGTAATGGTGATGGCCGGGAAAACCTTCAAACCGAACACTTCTTTTTCAAAACCGACGGAAGCGCCCTGCGCTTCGTAATCATAGAGCCCCTTGCCCCAAACCTCATTAGTTCCGCTGCGTCTTTTCTCGTTGATGATGAAGCCCCTGGTCCGAATTTTGCCGTAAGGAGTGGCGAAGGTGGGTTCCAGCATGAATGAATGGCGCATGGCACGCTCGGAGAAAATACGGCCCTCGGAGCGCATCAAACCAGGGCCTTCATACGTCAAATCATACATGCCGAAGAAATGAAGCCAGCCCAAGGGCTTGACCAAGGCGCCGACCTGTGAGGATAAATCTTGGCTCGCGAAAAAATCGCCTTTAGAGGGAAGGGCCATGCCTTCGCCGAAATTGAAGCGATAATAGGGCATAAATTTCTTCTCTTGAGCGCTCAAGGGGGAGACGCCCAAAGCGAAAAGAACGATTAAAATTAATATTCTCATAAGCCGAATTTGAATCCGAACGTCGGGTAAATAACCAAAGCACCCTCAGGATAAACGGTCAAGCCCCAATCAAACGTTGTCCCTGAAAAAACCACGCGGGCCATCAGCTTCGTGCTTTCAAGTCCGAAGCCCATTTGCGTAAATAGATATTTACGCTCGCCGCGCAAAAGCTCCGCGCCCATCAACACAAAACTTTCCTTAATGGTGATTTTAATATCGGTCAATTTTGTTCCATAAACATCAAGGGGTTTCTTCTTGAATGTGGCTTTGCCGATCAACGAGCTGGTTTCATAAGCCACCTGAACGCGGGCCTTCGGATGAACGGACCAAACCGTGCTTAAACCGTAATGATTGCCGGAAATTTTTCCGTCAATATCATCGGAATCAACCTGAGTCAAAGCCAATAACTGAGAATAGCCGCCGAACAACTCGATTTGGGGGGAAACGCCGATATGCTCATGCACCAAGGTGAATCGACCGCTGAGATTGCCCATCGTAAAAGGCAAAAGCGTGGGAAGCAATTGCGAACTTACGGTCAAACGCCGCCCCATGCGCGTGGGCTGAACTGATTCGGTGAGTTGATGAAGGTCGTAAAGAAAACCGCCGGGATTGGTGGCGATTTCCAAGGCAATGGCTTTTCCCTTGCCTTCAAAGTCCAATTTGGCATGAAGCGTCCGCCCCGCCAAAAGGAAAAGAAAAAAGAAAACAGCGGCGCCGCGCGGCGCAAACCGAATCAGCTTAGAAACTGTCGCCGATATGCGCCGCATATTTCTGGACGATGTCCACCATAAGATCAGGAATAATCACAAGATCGATATTGCCTCTTTGAAAAATGGTTTGACCGGCTTGAGCAGAGGGCTTGGTCCGGACCGTAAGGATCGTTTCACCGGCCACGGTTCTCATGAAAGCGAAGGGCTCGGTGATATTGCTGTTGAGAATATTATTGATATTTAAAATATTGCCGCCGTTACCGATGGCATAGCTTTCGGTCAATAGCCATAACTCAGCGGTCAAATTCGATCCGTCCGGGGCAACCAAGAATAGAGTATCCGAAACCTCATTGACAAGATTCAGCGGCAATTCCGCCGTTGACCACAAATCGCCGGGGCCGGAACCGTCCTGAGTAATATTAGCCGATTCATTGATACACGTGGTATTCGTACAATCGGTGACCACCCACTCGCCCGTATCCGCGCCGTTGACAAAACCGATGGTTGTCTGCTCAAAGCAATTGACGCCGAACGTTAAACCTGCGCCGCAAAGAACGCCGCCGACCTCATCCTTACCGGGATTGTAAGTCGCTTTAAATTTAATGAAATCCTGGCTCGTCGCATCGGTATTATTGGCCATCGTCGCTTCAACCAAATTAATTCTCAATGTCTCGGAGTTGCTCCCGAAGAAGCTGGGCCATTCCATGATGTTTTCCGGCAAGGTCTTATTGAAAGTAATGGACGCCTTAAAAAAATCTTTGCGGCTGCTGGTAGGATACGGCGTCGAAGGGGGAAAATAACCTTTATACGTGTATTCATCGCGCTTGACCAGATTAACGAATTGGATGCTGTCGCCCGATGGCCGCTGCAAAAGCTGCTCAACGCGCACCAAATTGCCGTGAACGTCGCGCAGCGTTCGGCCGCTGGCGAAACCGTCCTCGCGCACTGTGGTCACGATATTGGCCACCTGCGCCGCTTCGCGGCCGGCAAAGTCCCCGGCTTTCTTATCGATCTCGGCGCGGGCTTCGCCGAACGCCTGAAATCCCTGCGCCCCGCCGAACGCTTCGACGAAGCCGTCGGCTGATAAACCGCCCTTTTCAACCTTGCCGTCGCCCCGGTTACGGCTCCTGCCTGCGCCCTGATCGCCGCGCGCTTCTTCTTCCTGCTGTTGAAACTCCTCATGACCTTCTTCGCCTTCCATCGGTTCGAGTTCTTCGGACTTGGGCTCGCCCGAAGGAGCGCCCCCGGCTTGGTCGAGATTAGGGGCATCGCCTTGGACTTTGCCGCTTTCACCTTGAATGAAATTATCGAGGGTTCGTCCGGATAAAGGATCAACCAAATCCACCCGCCCGTACATGACCTCAACGACCGTGTCGCCGGCCTCATTGGTATTGACCGTAAATTCGGTGCCGCGCACGCTCATCACGCCGCCGGGCGTCACCACCGCCACATCGCGGCGCCTGAACCAGCCGCCGGAAACAGTGGCTTTTAAGGTGCCCAGGAAAAGCTGCAAGCGGGAAGAGCGGGGCAACACCTGATCCACGATGACGCGCGTTCGCTCGCGAATTTCAAATTTATCTTTATCGCCGAAACGCAGGTAAGCCCGGCCGCCGGCGCCCGTTCTTAAAACCTCACCGCCGGAAAGCACGCGGCCCACTTCAACGGCCGCACAGTTATTGGCTTTGTCGCAAACCTGGACATCTCCCTGAACCGAAGCGACCACAAGGCGGTCGGGAGAAGAGGGCAACGCCGACGCTTGAGCGCCCAAAATTAAAAGAGCGGCGACGCTCAAACCGAACTTCACAAGATTAATGTTCATTCTAGCCTCCTGCTTTCTACCATAATTTTAAAGCAAAAAAAAATCCCGTTCAATGTGAAAATACGCACGCGTCGCGTGAGCGCTTTCAATTGCGCCTTGACAGGCGGATAAAAAGGGGATACAAATTAAACGGAGGGAGCAAGCCCCGAATCGCCCGGCGCGCAGGCGCCAAGCGAAGGAGGGGCTGTCGTTTATCCCTCCTTAATGATGGCAATCGAACGGCTGCATGAAAAAAATTTTTAAATCGGAGACAGCCTTGGGCTTGGTCCTCACAGGCCTCGTCTTTTTTTCGTATTTTCAATCCGGCGGGGTTCTTGAAACGCTTGAATTGAAATTTTACGACTTTCGCCTGGCCCTGTTCCGGCAGCCCGACAATCCCGCCAAAGATATCGCCATCATTACCATCGATGACGACAGCATCACCAAACTGGGACGCTGGCCCTGGCCCCGCGCGCGCATCGCGCAACTATTGGAAACGCTTTCGCAGGAAGCGGCCAAACCCAAAGTCATCGGCCTCAACATTCTTTTTTCGGAACCCGAACAAAACCAAGGCTTGATCGAATTGGCCCGCCTGCGTGAAAACTACCGCACGACGCTGGAGATGCGGGAGCAGGAAACCAAAAAACAAAAACCGCGTTTCGCCAAAGGGGATTGGGGGCTGCGCCAATCCTTCAAATGGTGGGAGGAGTCTTTGGACAACGACAAAAAATTCCTGGCGGCCATGGATGAGTCGCACGCAGCCTTAGACAACGACGCCAAGCTTGAAGTCGCCATTTCATCCGCGGGCAATGTAGTGCTGCCTCTGTTCTTTCAGACCGGCTCCAATATCGAGGGCAAGGCCAACGACATATCAACGGACGTCACCAAAGCGGCCATGATCGTGGATCGGTCCGCCCAAGCGCCCGAGGGCAGCCTGTTGAGCTCGTTCCAAGCCACGCTGCCCTTGAAACGATTCGCCCAAAATTCCGCCGGCATCGGTCATGTCAACACCCAGCCGGACATCGACGGCACGGTGCGCCGCGAGCCTCTGGGCATCGCCTACGGCGAACAAGTTTTTCCGTCCTTCGCCCTTGAGATCGTCAAGCATTACCTGGGCTTGAAAAGCGATGATTTGACCATCGCGCCCGGGCGCTCCCTTCTCTTGGGCAACACGACCATTCCGCTTGATACCGACGGCACATTCGCCGTCACCTTCAGCCCTGAATACAAAAATAATCGAGGCACGGAGCGCAGCTTCGCCACCTTTTCTTTTTATGACGTGATCCAAGGCAAAGTCGCTCCCGAGGCGTTCAAAAACAAACTGGTGCTGGTCGGTTTGACCGCGGCGGGCTTAAGCAATGTCTATGTCACGCCCGTGGGGCACAATTTCCCTGGCATCGATATCGTGGCCAATATCGCGGATAATCTGTTCAATAAAAGATTTCTGGTCCGGCCGTCCTGGAATTTTCCGGCTGAACTGGCCGCCATCTTGATGGTCGGCCTCTTCGTCAGCCTGATGTTGCCGCGCTTAAAAGCCGGAACAGGCGCGGGCGTTTCCCTGGGGCTTCTGTTGGCCATGCTGGCCGCCGGAACCTATCTTTTCAAGACAGGGCAATGGCTTAAAGTCACCTACCCATCCTTCTTGCTTGCGGTCGGCTACCTGGTGGTATTCTCAAAAAAATTCCTGGTCACCGAGCGTAAAAAGGAGCAAGTTGAAGGGGAATCCATTGAAACCAACAAAATGCTGGGGCTGTCCTTCCAGGGGCAAGGAATGCTGGATTTGGCTTTTGAAAAATTCCGCAAATGCCCGGTGGACGACAATATGAAGGAACTGCTGTATAACCTGGGGCTGGATTTTGAAAGAAAACGCCAGTTCAATAAAGCCGTGGCTGTTTATGAATTCATCTCCGGCAAAGACAAAGGGTACAAAGACGTCGTCCAAAAAATCGCCGCTTTGAAGAAGGCGGCCGACGGCGCCATCATGGGAGGCCCGATCGGCAAGGGTCGCGAGTCGACGGTTGTGGTCGAAGGCGCCGGGGTCAAACCTACGCTGGGCCGCTATGAAATTGAAAAGGAATTGGGCAAAGGCGCCATGGGCATCGTTTACCTGGGCCGCGACCCCAAAATCAACCGCCAGGTCGCGATCAAAACCATGCGCTTTGAAGAGGACATGGATGAAGCCAGCATGAAAGCCGTCAAGGAACGTTTTTTCAGGGAAGCTCAATCAGCCGGCAATCTTTCGCACCCCAATATCATCAAAATTTTCGATGCCGGTGAAGAACAGGATGTTTCGTATATCGCCATGGAACTCTTGGAGGGGGATGATTTAAAGAAAAATGCGAATAAAGCCAATCTCCTGCCTTTGCCCAAAGCCGTCGAATACGCGATGCAAGTGGCGGATGCCTTGGGGTATGCCCACAAGCAAGGCGTCATTCACAGGGACATCAAACCCGCCAATATCATGCTGTTGAAAGACGGCTCCATCCGCGTCACGGATTTCGGCATCGCCAGAATCATGGCCTCGTCTCAAACCGCGACCGGCACTGTGCTGGGCACGCCCTCTTATATGAGCCCGGAGCAAATTGCCGGCAAAAAAGTGGACGGCCGGTCCGATCTTTTCTCGTTGGGCATTGTTTTGTTTGAAATGCTGACCGGCGAAAAACCTTGGAAGGGAGGGGATTCCATCGGCACGCTTCTCTTTCAAATCGCCAATGACCCTCCTCCGGATCCCAAAAGCATACGCCAGGATTTACCCGAAGGATTAACGACGATCATCGATAAGGCCTTAAAGAAAAATCCCGATGAGCGATATCAAACGGGAACGGACATGGCCGCTGATTTAAGGGCGTTTTTGGAAGGCAAAGTAAACACGCCCAAACCAGCGGCTCCGGCTGCGGCGCCTGCGCCCCCAACTGCTACGGTTGCAGAGTCTAAAGCACAGGCTGCCGTTGCGCCTCCGCCGGCTGCTGCGTTTAAAGTAACGCC
This sequence comes from Elusimicrobiota bacterium, assembly GCA_016180815.1. Lineage (NCBI taxonomy): Bacteria > Pseudomonadati > Elusimicrobiota > Elusimicrobiota bacterium. Next base: position 127,177 of record JACPAN010000005.1, on the reverse strand, counting down.
GGCGCCTATGTCGCCGGCTCCCGCTCCTGCTCAAACGCCGGCTCCTGCGCCCAAACCGCCCGCAACGGTTCAACCCGCTTTAAATTCATCGGCAACCAAACCGCCGGATAAAACGCTGATCGAACCTCCTCCGCAAAACAAGACCGATTTTTCTATAACGTCGAAACAAGAAGCGCCCCAGGAAAAAACCTTGCTGCTGCCCCCGGAAAACTCAAAACCGGCTCCGGCTTCGGAAAAAACAGCGCCGATCGCCCCGAAGCCGACGCCGCAGGCGGCCCCCATCGCCAAAAAAGAAGAGGCGACCATCAAGCTCGATGCCGTGCCCCCGCCTCCCAATCCCGTGACCGGCGCAGACGGCAACAAGCCGCCCGAAACCAAGCCCGACGCTCCGGCCGCGCCCGGCAAAGAATCGCCGCAAAAGAAAAAATTTGAAGATTTCGAAAAAACTCTGCCGATTATTTCTCCACCGGAGTGAAACCATGGCTAAATTAAAATGGACCGTCGCCAGCAAATCCGATCAGGGCAAAGTTCGATCCAACAATGAAGACAACCTACTGGTGGATGAATCGATAGGGCTGCTGGTTGTCGCCGACGGCATGGGCGGCCATCAATCCGGCGAGGTCGCCAGCAGGATGGCCACGCAAATCCTGGCCGAAAATCTCAAAAACTTGGTCAAATCCGGAGCCGTGCCGGAAAAAACAAATCCCAATGTATCCGCTCAAACCAACCAACTCGCTTTCTGCGTGCGTCTGGCCAATCAGGCGATTTTCGAGGCCTCCAAGCGTTACGCCCAGGATCGCGGCATGGGCACGACGCTGTCGGCCCTTTGGCTGCATGACGGCTACTGTTCGCTGGCGCACGTCGGCGACAGCCGCGCCTATATCGCCAGAAACGGGACTCTTGAGCAAATCACCCGTGATCATTCCCTAGTTATGGACCAAGTGCGGCAAGGTTTGATCACCCAGGAAGAGGCCGCGTCCTCGAATCTGCAACATGTGCTTTCGCGCGCCCTGGGCGTGGCTGAAACAGTCGAGGCGGACGCCGAGGAACACCCACTCATGGACGGTGATTTTCTGTTGCTTTGCACCGACGGCCTGACGCGCATGGTTTCCGAAAAAGAAATCAAAACCATCATCGACTCGGCCCGGAATCCCGATTCCATCAGCGAAACGTTGGTTGAGGCCGCCAATGCAGCGGGCGGCAAAGACAATGTCAGCGTGATCGTGGCGCTGATCGAAAAAGCCTCGTTTATTCAAAATCTGAAATCCAAATTTGCGAAATCTAAAAATCAACGCCCGGCTGCGGCGGACGGCCGGAGGTCATAAGCCATGCCTAAATTCCTTCTTAAATTCAACGCCGCAATAATAAAAGAAATCCCGGTCAACAAGGACTCAATGACCGTGGGCCGCAAAGACGACAACGATATCATCATCGATAACCCGGCGGTTTCCGGGCATCACTGCAAAATCTACCTTCAAAGCGACGTCTTCTTCGTCGAAGATTTAAATTCCACCAACGGCACGTATGTCAATGAGAAAAAAATCCTCAAGGCCGGCTTAAAAAACAACGACGCCATCGGCATCGTAAAACACGCGCTTGTTTTCATCGACGACCGTCCGAGCGCCGGCAGCGCTCAGGCGGCCAATCCCGAAGCCACGGTCGCCCTAAGCCAGACCTCGCAGGCTCAAATGGCCCAGGCAGCCGCCGCCTCCGCAAAAACCGAGACCACCGGCATATTAAGCGTGGTCAACGGCGTAGTCGACAAGCCGGAATACGAGCTCAATGGACTCTCCACTTATATCGGCAAATCGGAGAAGGTTCAAATCCCGGTTAAAGGCGGCATGTTCACTCCGGAAGTCGCGGCCATGATCGCGCGCCGCCCCGAAGGCTATTTCTTGATCGCGTTGAAACCCGGCTACCCCAAATTAAACGGCGCCAATGTCCAGGAACGCGAACTGCTGCATGAAGGAGATATGATTGAAATCAGCGGAACGACGTTTCGATTCGATTTGAAAAAACCTTAAAACCGCCGGGCCGAACTCTGGGATGCGCCGAAAGCATAGCTCGAGCTGAAGCCCTTGATCATAATGATCCCGCTGATGAAAACCAAAGCCACGCCGATAAACTGGAAGATATCCGATTGGACGCTGGTCGATACAAAACAATACAACGAACGCAAAAACAATCCCATTAAAACGCAGCAGTTCAAGAATCGAAGAAGCGACGGAGCGTTGCCCATGATCAACAGCTTGGCGATGCCGACGCCGAATCCGACCGTGCCTAAAAAACAAAGCACGATATCCGTGTAATTGCGGTGCCACCCAAATGTATGAATCCGTTCGACCGGCCGGGACTCGGAACGGTCCTGAAGCGCGATTGTTTCGCCCGCAACAGGCCTCTGAGGCGCATCGGCCAAAGGCAAGGACAAAGAGACATCCTCGCGGACGTTTCCAAGCAATTGAGGGCCGTTGTGGGAATCTTCAACGGTGGGCGGCAGGGGCAATTCCTTCTGCGCGGACTCGGGTTCGTTCCCGAATTGAGACAAAGCATCTTTTTCATAGCCTTGGAACAGTTGCTCCAAATCACCATCGCCGGAAGAAGAAGTAACCGGAGGGACCTCGGGCAAATCCACGGCCTCCTGTTTCGCCGATGAAGGCGCCGCTTCCGGAGGTTTCATGATGGATTCTTGCGGTTGAGTCTGCATCTGGATATCGGGTTGAGCCGGGACAAAGACGGCGTTGACGGCCCGAAGAAAAACATGCTTGGCGCCGAAACTGATTTGAATCAGGCCGAGCAAAGCTAATAGAGTCACGACTATTTCCCGAACTCTTAAATTACCCCAAGTCGGCCGGTGCAAAACCATAAAAACGACTAAAAAGACCCGGAATTGCTTGAGCCTTTCGAACTGCCCCAATAGCCAAGACTTCATTGCCTTAACCCCCAGACTGGCTTAATTGTAAGGGACAAATGAGAAAAATGCCACTGTGCTTTTGAGCACAGACCATTAGGGACCATAGTCCTAGTATAAAATCGGGACCAAAGGCCCTAGGTCCGCAGGCTAGGGCAGGCCATAATTAAATCGTGACAAGGCTTTTAGCCTGTATCGTTCTTTTGTTCCCGATGCTCGCCTGGGGGAATCCGCCCGGCGCTGCCTGCGATCTCTGCGGCCGGGACCATACGCGGATGGAGCGCAGCATCAACGAAGCCTTCGGCGATCAACCGCGGATTCGTCCCAACGCCGCACGCACAACATTGATCCAACGCCGCACCCCAGCGGGCCCAGTGCGGCCTGACGGCACGGTTTTGCTTGATGAAACCCTTCTTGAAGAAACACAAACCAGAACTCCGGTGCTCGGCACCTGCAGGGAAAACGACTGGGGTGAACGCTGGTGCCGCGCTTCCTGCCTTATTGAAACCAGGAAACGCTTTCAACGCAGGTACCAAATCGTCAACCGAGAACGCTTCGTCGCCCATCGAGAAACTGCCGCTCGACGCCCTCGCGAACGCCGCGATGCCATGCTCGGCTTAATGACCCTGGGCATCGGCAATGTGATCGAAGCCATCGTTGACCCTTCGTCTGCCGAAGAAATCGAACAGGCCGCGGCCTTGGCCCGAACGCAGGCCGAACAAATGCCCGAAATTTTTACGGCCGAAGAGATCGAGGAACGCCGCACCCATGAACGCTACGACGGCATCATCAACGGTCAATATTGGGAGCAAGCCCAATCCTCGGTCTGTCAAAACGACCGGCCGTACTGACGAAAACCAGCAAAAAATCTAATTGCTAAAATAGTTCCCACCGTCATAACCATGATAAAAATATCGCTTTGGGCGGCCATTATTTCATTGTCTGCTTTGCCTATTTTTGCCCAGGATGACGGCGCTGCCCGCCCCGTGCCCAGGGACCAAGCCAATTTGGAGGAGACTCAACGGCGCAGGGATGAAGCCAGAAGACAGGCTGAGGAAGAGGCCCGCCGCCAAAGAGCCCGGCAGCATTACGAAAGCGTCACCGGCACCCCGCACCCGTCTTCACCCAGGTATTACGATCATCTGGTCAACGGCGGATCATCCAGTCAATCCAGACCTAACCCAAGCCCGTCGCCTGCCGGTCCCATCCCGTCTCCTTCGTCAAGGAATTCCGGCTCCAGCCCAGGCCCGGGAACTTCTCTTGCTCCCAGAACCCCGGTTATATCCCCGAATTTATTGCGCCGTCCGACGTTGGAACCAAGTTTGCGTCAACAAATCGATGTTCTTGACGCGGAGCGAAACAGAGCGTTGCAGCGTGGCGAAGAGGAACGAATTCAACGGGAACGCGAGAGAATAAACAGGCTGTTGCGCAATCCTGCGGTCCCGGCTCCCGGGGATCGTGCGAACCGGCGTCCGGCAGCAAGAAGCCGGTCCGGATCAGGGAGCGCCGGGCAGCCCGCGCCTCGAATTGATGAGGAAACCATCCGCAATATTAGCGAAGGCGTGGCCAGAGAGGCTCAGATGAGACAGCGTATGGAGCGATCAAGGATTCAATCGCTTCCCGCTACCCCGCCACCTAGCCCAAGGGGAAACTCCCGATCAAAAGCGGATACCGCGAGTACGCAAGAAGCAATAGAGAAAGCAAGCCAACCCGCGCGCATATCATCGGAAAGAGCCAGGGCAATCCGCGATTTAACTGTGCGATCAGCCCAAGCTTTTCGTGGCCAGCCTTATGGCTGGAATGGCTGCGCTCTTAAAAGCGCTCCCGGCGGTTTAGATTGCAGCGGATTCGCTTATCAGATTCTTTTTGGGCGTCAGCCTACAGGTAAGAAAAGAAACGCTGATGGTTATTTCCAAGAGGCCCGCCGTCTAAATGCCGTACTTGCTGATGGTGAGATGCCTCAGCCGGGCGACATTTTCTTCAGAGAAAATTCCGGCAGCATTAACCACATTGGATTCATCCAAGACTGCCGACGAACCGGCGCTCATACCATGGAATGTACCGTTATTCACGCCAATGGTACCCCTCGGATCAGAACTCATGACGGAAGAGAGTTGACCACCTATGAGGAAACCAGGGAATACAGACGCAATCACCACGTGTCTTCTGATATGGAAATTGAAGGGAAGTGTGCGCCGAGCGTCACGTTTGATGAAATAAGTTGCACAATTCAACAGGAACAAAATCCTTGGACTTTTACTTTTCAAAACGGCCAATGGCATAGAATAATTCAACCAAGAACTGGCCCTCGCCGCACCGAACCGCACCACTTTGCCGATTCTCTGAGAATGCGCGGTTTGGAGGAAGGCCGATGATAAAAAATTCAAAAATTTTGTTTTTGATCCTTGCGGCGGCCCTTGTTTCCTGCTCAAAGGTGGAAGATAAAATCCATGATCTTTTTTCGTCCTCAAAAAAGGGTTTGATCATCACCCCCAGCGGGGGTCTATACAAATCCGAAGAGGACTGGAAAAATGCCGACAGAACCAGATTTGGGGAAAAAAGGTATCTCCAACTGCACGAGCGCGCCATCCGCTCGGCTGAGGATTGGAAGAATTATATCCTCGCAATTTTTCCCGAAGCCAAAGAAAGTCCTCCGGGTTCAATTAAGCCTTATCCCTGGGCTCTTAACGAGAGGTCGTTCGTTCTTTATCACGATTTTCTCAACACCGGAAAACCAACGGCTGTTTTCATTGAAACCATGCCCAATCTGCCCAAAATCAGAACTCTTGTCGTTAGCGAATGGGACAAGGACCAATGGAATAAACTTTTAAGAATGGACGAAAACGGCAGAAAAACCCCTTATGTCTCTTTTGATTATGCCCGCTCCGGGGAATATAAGGGTTTTGGGATAAGATTATTCGATCACTTCCGTCCTGACGATAAAAAATATTTTGGTTTTCAAGAATCTGATAACGTCAGCTGGCATACCGATGTTCAGCGCTACTGCTTCAGCGACACGGCAGGCCCGGGCGACACCCTGGAATCCATGGAAGAATTTGAGAAATCTATAATTTGTAATCAAAAAGATTTAAAGAGGGCGTTTCCAGAAAAACCCGAATCATCTGACAAATGAACATTAAGCATCCGCCGGCGATCAAGAAGAACCCGCTAGTGGTTCAAGCCTGCCGCGGGCAAAAGACAGAGCGGACGCCCGTCTGGTTCATGCGCCAGGCTGGGCGCTACATGGAAGAGTACCGCAAAGTCAGGAAAAAATGGACGATCAAGGAAATCGCCAAGACGCCGGAATTGGCGGCGCAGGTGACGATTGATCCCGTCGGCAAGTTAGGCGTTGACGCCGCGATTTTATTTTCGGACATTTTGCTGTTGGCCGAACCCATGGGCTTTAAGCTGGAATACACCGAAGGGGAGGGGCCGGCCTTTCATAATCCAATTCGCGAGCCAGACGATATCCGCAGGATTCCCGAAATCGACGCCGCGCAAGAAATGAAATTCACAGCCGACGCGGTGCGCCTGATCCGCAAAAATTTGCCGCCGGAAAAAGCGCTGATCGGATTCGCCGGCGCGCCGTTTACCCTGGCCAGTTATCTGATCGAAGGGGGACACTCAGACAACTATCTTAAAACCAAGAATCTGATGCGCCAAGATCGGACTCTCTGGACCATGCTGATGGAAAAACTCAGCCGCGCCGTCACCGATTTATGCCTGATCCAGGTTCAAGCCGGCGCGGACATCATCCAGATTTTCGACAGCTGGGCCGGCTGCCTGGCGCCCGGCGATTATGAAGAATTCGTCCTCCCCCACGTGCGAAAAATTGTCGCGGCTCTTCAAGCGCAAAGCGTCCCCGTGATTTATTTCAGCACAGGCACGGGCGGCTGCATCGAACTCCTCAAGAAAACTCAAGCCGACGTCATCAGCGTTGATTGGCGCGTTTCACTCGGTGAAGCCTGGCGGCGCCTGGATTACGAAACCGCCGTTCAAGGCAATCTCGATCCCGCCGCTTTATTCGGCCCTCACGAATATATCGAGCGCCGCGTGCGCACGATTTTAGACGAGGCCGATGAACGGCCGGGGCATATTTTCAATCTAGGCCACGGCATTCTTCAACATACGCCGGTCGACAATGTGAAACTGGTCGTCGACCTGGTTCACAAAATTTCTTTCAAGGAGCGCTAGGCATGACCCCAATGGCGGCAACGACGGAAAAACAGACGACGGGCGTTCTACTGATGGCCTATGGAGCGGCCCAATCCCTTGAAGAAATCGGACCCTATCTCTTAGACATCAGGGGCGGCCGCCCGGTCAGCCAAGAGCTGATTGATGAAGTTCAAGAACGCTATCGGGCGATGGGGGGAAAGTCTCCCTTGCTCTCCATCACTAAAGACCAGGCTCTGGCCCTGCAGAAAAAACTTCCTCAAGCCAAAGTTTTCATCGGCATGCGCCATTGGCACCCTTACATCAAAGACACGGTCGCTCAAATGGCGCAGGAAGGCTTCAAAAAAATTACGGCCTTGTGCCTGACCCCCTACTACTCGAAGCTGAGCGTCGAGGCTTACCGGAGCAAATTAAATGAAGCGATCAACAATTTGAAACCCCGCCCTCAAATCCGCTTGATCGAACGATGGCATACGCAGCCTCTTCTCATCGAGGCCTTTGCGGAAAAACTTCGGGCCGCCCTGATGAAATTTCCAAGCAAAAATAAATCGGAGGTTGCGGTTATTTTTTCCGCGCACAGCCTGCCGCAAAAAATTTTGGAATGGAAAGATCCTTACCCCGGTGAACTCCTGGAAACGGCCCGCTTGGTCGCTCAACATGCGGGCGTCCCGCCCGGACGCTGGTATTTCGCTTATCAAAGCCAGGGGCGAACGCCGGAGCCTTGGCTGGGACCCGACGTCCGCGAAATGCTCGAACAACTAGCCCAGCGCGGCGTTAAAAATATCATCGTGGATCCCATCGGTTTTATTTCCGACCATATGGAAACCCTTTACGATGATGATATTCTCTACAAAAAAATTGCCGAATCCTTGGGAATAAAATTCGTCCGGGCCGAATCCCTCAACACCTCGCCCACCTTCATCGGGGCTTTAGCTGCCGCGATCAAACAAAAACCGGCGTAAGTCTTCAGTAACTTCGACACTTCGGGCCGGATGGCGCAAAATACAAACTGCTTATGGATAATTTCATAAAAAACCGCCAAAATAATATAGTTGGATGCAAGATGAGCAAAAAAATACTTGTTGTCGATGACGAAGAATCCATCTGCGAGCTGCTGCGCGTCGCGCTTGCAAGGGAAGGTTTCGAAATTTTAACCGCAAAAAACGGCAAAGAAGCGTTAAGCATCGTCCTGTCTTCGTCCCCTGATTTGATTCTTCTCGATCTAATGCTGCCCAATATGAGCGGCTTTGAAGTGCTGCGCGAACTTCAGCGGCCTGATATGAACAGGGTCCCCGTCATCGTGTTCACCGGCCGCTATACCGATAACTCAACGCAGGATTTGATCCGGCAGGAAACGAATGTGGTTGAATTTCTTCAAAAGCCCTTAAACACAGCGGCCCTGGCAACCAGGGTTCATACGATTTTAAAAACCGCCCCTCCGCTTAGATAAAAGACTAAATCGCTTCCAGCAGCATAGCCGAAGCCCACGAAAACGGGCCCTCGGAACGATAAAGCCACCGCCGCGCAGGCAAGGACGTTAGCGGATCATAAACTTCACAGACCATGGCGTCGCGCTCAAGAATTTTTTGCACGGCCTCGATCAAACGATTTTCTTGCGTTCGACGGCCCATTTTGCGCTCGACTTGAACGCTCAGAGCCGACTGCCACATCCAAACCATGGAGTCATGGTAATCGCTAACTCCGGCAAAAAGAGCATGGGGCTCGATCTCGCGCCAAGAGTAGGGGGGGACCGTGCAACGCGGACCCGACGGCGTCCAAACATTCATCTGATCCATTGCTTTTAGAATTCGATTGCTCCGCGAACCATCGACAAAATCCCATAAAATTGCGAACAAATTGCCGTCCGAAGATAATTGCCGCGAGGTTTCGGTGTTTCGAAAATAACCCGCGTCCTCAATCCAAAAAAAACGTTCGACATTTTCTTTAAGCCGGGCCGCCTGCTGATTCCACGACTCGGCCTCATCGAAATTGCGCGTTGCTGCGGCGATCCGAGACAACGACAAACACGCTTTCCAATAAATAAGATTGGTAAAAAACACTCGCCCCCTGCGCGCGATCACCGTGTCTTGAAAATCGGCGCAAGGCGGCTGCGCGATCAATCCGTCCTTTAAAAGGCCCTGATAAAATTCAAGCCCGCGTTTTAATGCCGGATAATATCGAACGGCGAAATCAACATCGCCGGAAGCCTTTAAATAAAGCTCCGCGGCATAGGTCAATAAAAGACCCGAATCAATCGCAATAACAAAATGCTGATTCGTGTAATAGGGCTTTAAACGGCCTTCGAAAGGAAGCCTTAAGCCCAGGCTGGCGGCCGCCACCCGGATATACCAGGGCAGCGTATCCAAGATATGCGGAAATAAACCGCTGGGTTTTTGGAAGGCTAAAAACGCCTCCAACGTATCCCGAACGACACCGGTTTCGCCAAGCTTAATCAGGCCGCCGGCCGTAAATCCGAAATCCCTGGCCCAGACCGTTCTAAACTGCTTGGCGCCGGCGGTCACGACATGCCGGCTTCGGCCGTCAGGTCCTTGCGCTTTTCTGATATTGCTGCGCAAAGATTTTGCGGCGATATCCAGGATTGTTTTTTTCAAATCTGAGTGTTCAGCAATCACGCCGGAATTATATCAGGAAGATTCAATATAACGCAGCATTTGACATCCCCCTGCTCATATTTATTACTTTGCATAATTTCTATTATGTTAAATATTATTGGATACGTATTTAACAACCCATTCTAGACTCAATCGCAATTTATATTCAAAAATGCCTGGAAATAAGCTTATTTACCTACATTATTCATATGCTTTGTAAGAATTTCAAAGTTAGCAGTCTCATTTAATTAGAATAACGCCGACCGATGCGGCAAAGATGAAAAACAAGTTTTGAAATTTAGGGTATCCGGGTATTAAAAAATAAAGATTCTGGGCGTTCGAAAAAACCCATCAAAGGGTCCTCTGGGGTGTCATTAAGCAAGGTTTCAAAACTCGAATTTCAAGGTATCCGGATACCCCAAAAAACAAGTTTTAAAATAGACAAAAACCCATACCTGGAAAAGACCGGGATAGGGGTCTAAAAAACCATCAAAGCCGGGTTTCGAAAAACCCCTGAAACCCAGCCTCGGAGCAGCCTAAAAACCGTTGGTTTCATGGTCCCAAAAACGGGGAAAGAAGGCTGCAAAAAACCACCAAAAGCCGGCCCTATTCCCCCGCCTCAACAACCAAAAATCAAAAGGCTCAGGCTGATCAGAATCCAAAAGGCCATACTGGACCCCGAAAAAATGCCGACAAATCACAGAATAGAAAATAGAAAAAACCCTGCAAACCCAATGAAAAAAAATTAGAAAAAAAGGGGAACCCGGATTTTTTGAAACTGACTGAATTAAAGCCGGTTATCAGATGCGCAGAAAACCGTTTGATGGTCTATGCTCTTCGACCCCAAAGCGCCCAACCGATAGCCGCATATCCTCCCAGAATCAGGAACGGCGCCAAATGACTCGCCCAGTTCTGCCCTGCGGGGTCGGCCCGAGACAACACAATGAATCCTGCGGCAACGGTTAATATTCCCCCCGCTATGATCTTCCATTGTCCGGAGGTCCACAGAGGCTTAGCCGGCGGAACCTGAGCCGGCGCAACCGTTTCCTGGGCCCTTTTATCTTTCTTCTTGCTCATGTTGCTCTCTCATTGAAACAAAAAGTATTGAACGACGGAGCCATATAAAACTCCCCCGTTGCTGGCCGTTCTCTTGGCCCATTCCAAAGTAAAGAAAAATGGGAATGTCTCCAAAATGAACGTGTTGAACCTGAGCCCGAAACCGGCCGAATGCAAAATATCCGTCTTTCGGCGGGCTTGCCGATCGCGCCAGAAATCTTCGGTTTCATCATCCCAACGCACGCCCTGATCGCTGAAGAGGTTCAAATAAATATTTTTGATGTAAAAATCAGGAAAGATATACCACATGTGATAATTAACGTCCGGGAACAGAGGGAACCGTAATTCCAAATTATTGACCAATGTCCCCCTTTTCTTGGCTGAATCCGGCTCCCTGGCGTAGCCGCGCACGCCGCCTTGACCGGTCAACGGGAATACCTCATAGCTTGGGCCGTAGCTTCTGTTGAATTCGAAACGGGAGGCGACCGCGGAATCCTTGCCGATCGGGATGAATTGATGCCACTCCGCGAATTTCGAAACATAATCCAAATCAAATTCAAACATGGGCACGGCGCGGCGCACGCCCAAGGCCAAGCGTGAGCCTTTGGTCACGACTAAATAGGGCCCCGTAGTCGTGTCCCTCACGAATTGCCCGATCAAGCGTAAATCCTGAAGATTGGTCAAGGCCACCGGATCGGATGGGAACGTATGATAACGCTCGACGAATTGAGTCCCCGCTTCAATGCGATGCTGCCGATCGAGGGGGTAGCTGACGAACATGGCCTGAAGATGCTCTTTCTTCCTTAAGTCTTCCCCCTTATCGCTGACCAGGAAGGGATCACGGTAATGAGAGCCTTTAAAAACAAATTGCAGTTCGGGCCGGAACCGGGCGAATGAGTAGCCGATGCTGTAATCGAGAATTCCCGAACCGGAGTTCAGCAGCAGATTCGTGCCCATATTGTGATAACCGAGCATGTCGGAGCCCTGCCAGTAGGCGAAAGCGAAAAACCCTCCCTGAGTCGAAAAGAAAAACGCCGGAAAAAAAAGATCCGTGCCGAAGCGCGGGCGATAAGGCCCTTTGTAATCGAGCTGGGGTAATTCTTTTTCGATCCGTTTCGCCGGTTTTTGCGCGACGGCCATGACCTGGGTTTTATCCTCGGACGACAGAGCGTCGAACGTTCCCCTGTAAGCGTGAACCTCGCCGTCGCGGAAACCGGCGAACAGAATGTCCCCGTTTAAATAATTTGGAGAAAAAGCGCCGCCGATCACGCGGGTTCGCCGGGTGATTTTATTCCCCTCAAGATTCAACTCGTAGAGATCCCACGTGCCGTCCTCATCCGATACGAATAGAATCCGCTTGCCGTCCGGCGAAACGGCGGGCTCCTTTTCGATGTGCGGCCCCTGGGTTAACGATTCGGCGATCCCGGAATCCTTGCGCCAGAGATACAGGTCCCTATTGGGGAACCCTTGGGATGAAATACCGACCTCCGTGCTGTAAATCAAACCGGAGCCGTCCGGAAGAAAAGCCGGATCGTCGTCATCCTGGGGATCGGAGGTGATCCGTTCGGCGATTTTTTGCCGGGTAAGATCGACGATGTAAAGGTCGTAAAAGCCGTTGTCCATTCCCCCCAACGCCACGCGATTAGGATCAGCCGGATCCGGAGCCGGACTTTTGAGGGCTGAAAATTCCGAAAACTGATACCTCTTGAGGTCTTTTGAATTCCGGTCATAACGGTACAAATAATCTTTGAGGTTTTTTTCGCCGATGAAATAAAGGTACCGGCCGTCGGCGGAAACGGAAAGGTTTCTGTTGTCTAAAGCAATCCAATCGAGCTGGCGAAAATTCCTGCCGACTAAAGCCGATTTTCTCCCGCTTTTTAAATCAAGCTCGTAAACGGCCGGGTAACCTTCCCTCATGCCGATAAAAAAAATCCGCCCTCCATCCGGAGAGGCCGCCGGGCTCCAATTAAACACGGGGACCGGCGGCTCGGCAGCAGTCAGGCGCGGACCGTACTTCGTAGGCTCATCGAGGCGTTTGGCCGGCTCGCCGTATTTTTCCTCAAGCCACTCCCGAAAATTGCGGTCGAAGCGCTCGTCGTCAAGGCCCAACACGTCGATGAGAACGCTCGCGGCATCGAAACGTTCCCGGTACGATTTAAACAGCTTGCCCAGTTTGTCGCGGCCGTACTCCTCAACAATGAATTCCATCATGGTGCCGCCCTGCTTGTAGGCCTTGGTGACTTGATTGGGCTTTAGATGATTAAAATTGTGCAAATCGCGCACGGAAAAAGCCGGCGACGTTTGGCTGGTGGCTGCATCGCGGGCATACATCAGGTCCGTGGCCGTGTCGATATTGCCGGAAGCATATTCAGCGGAACCCTCCATCAGCCACAAAGGATAAAGAATGGATTTCAAAAGCCGCGCCGATTTCCAAAAACCCTCGTTCAAGATGGCGAACTGAACCTCGTGGGTGAATTCGTGGAAGATAACGTGTTTGAGCCAAGCCATGGACCCGTTGTTAAAGATAAGCAGCCTGTCCTTAAAAGCTTCGGTCACGCCGCCGGTGCCTTCGCCGATATTCACGATGCGCGTTTGTTCGAATTCGTTGTGATTTGTGTAGAGGAAAAAAGGCAGCTTCTTGTTGGGCTTGGCGTCTAGAAGATCCGTGACATCGGCGTAGGCCGCCTCAAGGTAACGCGCGCATTCTTCAAGCAGAAGCGGATTCTCTTCATAGTAATGGATTTTAAAATGGTCGGTTTCCCAAATCTTATAGGGATATTTGCGGGTCAGCAGGCGATTTTTGCCGAAGGCCTGGGCTCCGGCCTCGTTAACCGGCCACAGACCCGCAACTGTAATAAGAAAAAAAAGGGCTAGTGATTGGAAACGCAATTATCCGTTTCGGCCCTTTGCCTTCGGCGCTCTTCCTTGGGTGGAACGCCGGCCGGGGCCTTTTGATTTCTTCATCTGCTTTAAAATCCCGCCCGCGAGCTTGTTTTTGGCGTCCACATCAAGAAGTTTCTGCGCCGTGGCTTCGATGCTTTCAAGATCGGGAGTCGGCGCGCTTTTTAGACAAGTCAATTTTCCCTCAAGAACGGCCGTTTCCTTTGAAGCATCCAACGTGACCCCCAGCGTTTCATCATAATAAGGCAATGCTTCCGGACAGCGGCTTAAATGCCGCAGAGATTCGGCTAAAAAATAAGAAATATCTTTTGAGTAATGATTATTCTGGCCCCTCAAACCTTCTAGAAGCGATTTGGCTTTTTCCCAATCTTTCAGTTTGAACGAAGCGAGAGCCAAATTCTCAATGATGACCGGGTCGTTGCGATATGATTTTTTAAGCGCCAATAAACGCTCGTAAAAAGCCGCGCTTTGAGCGTACTCCTCAAGTTCGAAATGCACGCGCGCCGCCCCCAAAATCGCGACCGGATCATTGGGCTGATTTCTTAAATACCGATCGTATTCGCCCGCGGCAAAGGGTTTCAAACCCACGGTGTCATAAAGAACAGCCAGGTAATAGGGGATGCGGCCATCGACGCTGCCGTAATCCCTGGCGGCTTCAAGACGATTCAGGGCTTCGACGGCATGCTCCCGGCCCAAGGCATAATAAGCGATGCCCGAGGCCGCCAAAGCCGCCAAATCGGTGGGATCGGTTTCCAAGGCCTTCTGCGCTTCTGCAAGCGCCTTTTCGATTTGCCCACGCGCCGGGAACTCCTGCGTCTGCCTGGGGAAGAATCCGGGGTCAGCGAAGCGCTCAAACGACGCGGCCGTAGCCTTGGCTCGAATGAAACCCGGCAAATAAACGGCCAGCATTCCGCTGGTCAGGCCCAAAACAAAAATCGCCACGGCCCAGACCGCGTTTTCACGCGCCAATGCGCTCAACCGTTGATGAGCGCTTAACGGCTGTTGCTTAAGGTGACTCAACGCTGCCTCCCTCCGGCGTGTCCCCTTCCTCGGCTTCTTCGGATGGATTCAAGATTTGTCCCAAGCTAAACGGCTGGCTTTCCTTCGAATACTGCCGCACCATATCCGGCATCATCTTGTCCTCGAATTTCTTCGGAGACAGAATCACGCGGATATTTTCACGGTCAACGCGGATAATCGTGGCCTTGATCTTGGTGCCTTCTTTAGGCGGCGTGTCTTTGACCGTCTCTCCGGCGGGCACGAAAGCTTCGCGCTTGATCCCGTCGATGCGCACGAAGCAGCCCCCGTTGGGCAGAACCTTGCTGACCGTTCCTTCGATCACCGATCCCCGGCGGAATTTGGCTTCCAAAGCGTCCGCAGGATGAGGCTCGACCGCGCGGCGGCTGACCAAAAAGCGCTCGGCCTGCTCGTCTTTTTTCATGACTTTGACCTCAAGGGTTTCCCCCACCCTGAACCGGCGCCTTAAATCCGCTTTGGGATACCAGGAAGCTTCGGTTTGTGGAAGATGGGCCTCAACGCCCGAAACATCCATCCTAAGACCCTCTGGGGTAATTTCCCTGATCTTGGCGGTCAGGGTATCGCCCTCTTTGGCCGAGGTCAATGTTTCACGCCTCAAAACTTCCTTCATTTCAATGGCGACTTTCTTTCGCGAGACGAGCACCAGCCCGTCGCCGCGCATATCCAGAATCTTGACCTGGACCCGGCGGCCCAGCCAACGATGAATCGGCCTGGGATCATCCGTATCCAATTCAGCCAAAGGCATTTCAGCCGGATAGGGCACCAGCTTCCACAATTTAGCCGGGATGCCGGCCGGCAGGCCTGCCGAGGCATCGGGTTCGACATCAAGCCCGACAAAAAACCCGTCCCCCCGGCGTCGGAAAATTTGGGCGTCCAAACGCTGATTTTCCTGCTGATAGCGGCGAAGCCGCTGCACTTGAAGCGAACGCACGGCATATTTCAACGAAAGAAGAGGTCCGAAGCCCTCCTGAGGAGCGCCGGAACGCACAACCGGCAGCAGCGCCCCCGGTTCCAAAGACAGCCCCTGGGGCACCTCGCCGGCCTTCAAGCGCCCTTCCAGCTTCAATCCGATGTCCATCAGATAATAGTCTTCATGCTTGGACACCACCCGTCCGACCGTGATATCGCGGGACCCTGCTGAAACATGCGTTTCAGTCGTCGCCTCAAAAAGCTTGGCAAAATCTTCTTCGCCTTCTTCGATCGGTTTATTCTCATCCAGACTCATGGGTTCCTCCTAAAGCAGCCAATTCTCGAACTTTATCTAAAACTTTTTTGGCGATTTCATCCGGATCGCCGTCGGGCGCGACCGGAGCGCCGAAGCGCACATAAACCTTTTGGCCGAATTTTGGGAATACGCCGAATTCCGAAATATAAGCCGGGATAACAGGGACCCCCGTCTTAGCCGCCAAAAAGCCCACGCCCGGCAGAAAACGCTCCAGCTTATTTTCCCTTTTTCTGGTCCCCTCTGGGAAGAGACCCAACAACTCGCCCCGGCGCAACAAAACCATGGCGCGCTTCAAGGCTCCAACATCCGAACCCTGGCGGTACAAGCGCATGGCGCCCAATCTCGATATCAAATAAGCCAACGCCGGATTTTCAAAGAGTTCGGCTTTGGCCAAAAAATAAGCCGGACGCACGCGCGCTATGGCCGTCCCTAAAAATTGCGGGTCCCAAACGCTTTTGTGATTAGCGGCCACGATGGCGCCGCCTTGACGCGGCACATATTCAAGCCCGCTCACCTGCCAGCGGGATTGGAACCAAAACAACGATTCGAAGATCACTTGGGCGGCCCCGTGGATGACCCGCGAAATCTTAGGAGTTTCTTCTGGCACCCGCGTTTCGTTGTTTTCGGTGTCGGTAGAGTTCAATGATTTTATCGGCAACGTCATGGAGAGTCAAATGCGTGGTATCTAAAACCACCGTGCCCGGGGAAAGGCGCCGGGGCATGATTTTTTTCTTGCGCTCCCTTAAATCCCGGATGCGCACAGCTTCCTGAATGGCGTGGAGTTTGACGCGCTTGCCATCGCCGATGAGCTGATGATAGCGCCTCTTGGCCCGCTCCTCGACGGGCGCGTCCAAAAAAATCCTCAGGCCGGCTTCCGGGGCCACATGGGTGGTGGTATCCCGGCCCTCGAGCACGGCCGAGCCCTTCAAGGCCAATTCGCGCTGGAGCCGGCGCAACACGAGGCGCACGGCCGGAATCTGAGCCACGGTAGGAGTCAAGCGCGAAACCCGTTCGCTGCGCAGTTCGCGGCCCAGTTCCTTGCCGTCCAAGCGGATTTTCAAACTTCCGTCGTGAACATGAAAACGCCAAT
This sequence comes from Elusimicrobiota bacterium, assembly GCA_016180815.1. Taxonomy (NCBI): domain Bacteria; kingdom Pseudomonadati; phylum Elusimicrobiota; species Elusimicrobiota bacterium. The sequence goes on along the minus strand of JACPAN010000005.1, from coordinate 110,174 downwards.
CCATGCGCTTTCTCAAAAAACGGGTAACGGCGCGCTGATCCCTGATGTTGACGCCGTCGCGCAGCGCGCGCCAAGTCAACGCCCGGTACATGTCTCCGGTGTTGACGAACAAAAAATCAAGCCTCTTGGCGATCAAACGCGCGACCGTGGATTTGCCGACGCCCGCGGGACCGTCGATGGCCACGACGGTCGCCAATGAATTTCCAGCTTGAGTTGTTGTTTTTTTGGTCGACACAGCCGCCGTCTTAGGGTCCTTTATCCGCTTAAAACCGCCGTTGCCTTGACGGATAAAACTTTCGTCAACGCCCGGATCAAAATTTTATTCTGAGCAGGCGTGCCGACGGTGATGCGCACGAACGCTTCCAATCCCGGCTCGCCGACGGGCCGGATAATGACTCCTTCCTCCAGGAGTCTTCGATAAAGGTCGCGGGCATTGCCTGCAGGGATGCGCGCAAACAAAAAATTGGCGGCGCTCGGTGAAACAACGTCAAAACCGAGCCGGCCGAGCTCTTGAGTTAAAAAACGGCGGCCCTGGCTGATCGTTTTCAGCGTGCGTTGAATATGGGCATGATCATCAAGCGCCGCCAAAGCCGCGGCTTGGCCGATCATATTGACGTTAAAAATCAGCCGGGCCCGATGGAGAAGGCGCACAAACTCCGCCGGTCCAGCCAAATAGCCGACCCGCAAGCCCGCCAAGCCCACGATTTTGGAAAGCGTTCTCAGGATGATGAGTTTGGGGTAAGCCTCAAAAAAGCCGGGCAACGTGTCCGGGTATTGCGACGCAAAAGCGTGGCGGGCGAAGTCATGATAGGCCTCGTCCAAAACAACCCAAGGCTCTCCACCGGCCGGCGATCCTCGCCGCAAAGCGGCGAAAAATTCCCTTAATTCGCGTTCCGTATTAAACGTTCCCGTCGGGTTATTTGGATTAGCCACAAAAATCACCTTGGCTTTAAGCTCCATGGCTTTCAAGGCCATCGCCGGCAGGTCGTGGCGAAAATCCTTCATCGGCACCTGGGTCACGCCGGCGCCCATCAAGCGCACGTGCTGGCGAAAGCGTGAAAAAGCGTACTGGCTGATGACGGCAGAATCGCAGGGGTCCAAGAGCGTTTCAACGACAAGCCTCAGCGCTTCATCAGCGCCCGAAGCGACAAGAATATTCTCAGGGTTTACCCGATGCACCCGGGCCAATTTGTCGCGCAAAACAGGAGCGGTCGGCTCAGGGTAGCGATGCATCTCTTTAAGCGCGGACCGAGCCGCGCGCAGCGCTTTCGGCGAAGGGCCGAGAGGGTTTTCATTGGAAGCCAGCTTGATGATGGTCCGCCGGGCAAGTTGAGGAATTTCTCTCTTTAATTCGGGCAGCGGCTTGCCGGGCTCGTACGATTCAAGCTCGAAAATAACTGGGCGGACGCCGGTGGTTACTGACATCTCTACCTTAATTCTATTAGAATCCTTATGCTTTGACTACCCGGTTTTTCGTCATTTTCACGTTGACCACACTCATCACCTTTTTTACGTCTTTTCTAGACGCTGGATTCCTGCCGGAAGGCGCTTTCAGCAACAAGGCCAAAGGAACGACCGCGGCTAGTTTCTTGAAGCTCTCCGCCTCGCCGCGAAGCGCGGCGTTGGCTGAGACGCTCAATCCATCGCAGGCCGATCCTCTGGCCGGCCTTCAAATGCCGGCTTCTTATTTGGGCGCCCCCGATGCCAGCAACTTCGCTTTAGGCAGCGGATTTTTGCCCGAAGGCATTATCCAGGCCAATGCGCTTTACGGCCATCCCGTCGGCTCAAAAAAAATCGTCTTGGCCGTGCATGAAGTCCTTCAGCCCTCGTTGGGCCTCTATGACGTTTTAGGCAATAAAACCGGGGAATTCCGCCCCGCGGATATGGCGGTCGGCTTGACTGTGGCCGGTGGACCGCAACCCGTTCGCTGGGGCGCGGGCCTTTCCTTCCTGCAATCTAAAATCGGGCCGGGCATCTCCGGGCAAGGCATGGCCGCCAACTTAGGCATGAATATCCCCTACGGGCGCTTCGCCGATCCCAATCTCTCTTTCTCTCTGGCGGCCGTTAATATCGGACCGCCGGTGAAATGGGGCAGCCGCAGCGTCGCCCTTCCTCTGAAAGGCCAAGCGCAAATGGGCTACAAAATGGGCGAGATGGCTTTTTTGGCCTTGGATGTGATCGCGCCCGTGGATCAAACGGCTTACGGCGCGGCCTCCATGGAGTGGAAACTCGCCTTCAACAACGAACCGTTGGCAGACGGCGGAGATCCGGAAAGCGGCCTGGCCGTGCGCGTAGGGGTCAATTCAAAAAATAAAACGGAAAGCTTTACGGGAAAACTCTCCTTCGGCCTGGGTTTATACCTGGGCGGCCTCACCATCGACGCGGCCCTGGCCCCGTTCGGCGATTTGGGATTTTTTCCTAGAGTCGGCCTAAGTATGGCGTTCTAACCTGCCGTTCGCTAAACGCAAATTGTCAAATTTTAATTCGAAAAATATCTAACGAGAAGAACGGCGCCGGCGCCGGCGATGCCGGCAACACCGCCGGAAAAAGCCATCCAGCTTGCCGTTTCAAAAAATGTTGTTGATGAACGCGTGTATGCGATATCGGCCAAGCCGGATGCAAACCCAACTCCCACGGCGGCGCCCAACGACGAAACCAATAAACTGATTCCCTGGCCATGCTTCTTCATCATTGCCCCCTGTGTCGCCGATCCAATCAAGCCGCCGGATCCACCGACAACAACCCCGGCAGTTCCGATGAATCTCTGGGCCCCCCTCGTCCACCACCGGCTAAGATAATAAGAAGGAATACCCAAAAGCGCGGCGCCGACCGTAATCCCTCCAGCTATCTCGCCCGCCTTTTGGCTGATAAAAACGCGTTGCATCGGGAGTCTGGAAGCCGTGGAAAAAGATAACTCCGGCAAATATTGCTTCTCCACCGGAACCGGACGTTTCTTCGTTACGCGGCCGGATGTCCGGGCACCGTCATTAATCATCCCCAAATGCTGCCAACCGCTTATTAAATCCTGTTGATCGGCAACAAGAGGAGTCACCCCGGACAAAAAACCGCTCAAAACGACCGCCATCGTTTTTAATTTTTTCATTGTCCCCGCATTTTTTTTCGCTATTGCTTTTGAGATTCAGCCACGACTTGCTCAAACACAAGCAAACAATCATCCGCGGCTTGTTCGACTTCGCTATCGAGGATGCGTTCGGAACCTTGGAGATTGTCGATGTTTTAAATTAAAATTCTTTCGGCGCTTAGGGCACGGCATCCGGCAGGGGCCCGGATTCCAGCCATAAGTGACTAAAGATTTTTTGGCCGGAGTTGTTCATTTCCATAAGCTTTTTAAGATCAGTTTGAAGTTGCTCGTCGGCCAGATCAAGCGCACGTTCCATAACACAGTTTTTGCCGGAAGCTTTACCTTGAAAAAGTGACCCATTTGCTTGCTCATAGAGGCACTTCGATACGGGAGAATGGCACTGAGCATTGACCTTGGTGGAATAAGATTGAGTCCGGATGTCATACGCTGGAAATTCCAGTTGACATGTTTTAACTGCATAATCAATTGATTTGGATAATTTGGCATGCTGGGCCAATTGGTTGGCAACCAGTTCAGAATCCCACGTTTGATAAAGCTTCAACTTGCTCATTTCGTAAAGAAACGCCTTGTTAAATTTCTCAAACATTTCATAATGACGGTGATTCCAATGGCCCTCATTTTTGGCAGAGCCAACATAACGATCAAGAGAGTCTGCTAGCTCCCGGAAACCGGTGCGCATAAAAGTCAGGTGTTCCCGCAGCATTGAATCTATGGAGTGGGCATCGACCATGGTGCATGTAGGACAGCCCTTGAACCGGTCATTTACTGCGCAGAGTTGAATCGGCATGATCAGATTCATTGTTGTTTTTTCCCAGCGTTTCCAAAAGCTTGGCGCATGACTTCCAAAACAGAGATTATGGTAGGACCCATTTGAAGAAGGATGTTGTGTAAACACATAGCCTCTTGGCCAATACACGCGGCAGGCATGATACAGGGTAAGAGGAGGCGTTTGGGATGGCTGCCGGCGGCGTAAAACCGGGTGGTTTCGAGCCCTCTTGATTGATTCGGCGGATGCTGTTGGAGAACTAAAGCCAATAACAGAGCACAAAATTAAAAATGTTATTTTTTGCATGATGACCCGTCTCCTTTTAAGTTTTTAAGTAGCCGATCAGCCGGCCGAGTGTCCAACCCATGGCGGCGCCTAGAATGGGGCCGATGGCGAAAAGGCCCATCATGACACCGGCGTAAACCCAAAATCCTGACAGAGTTCCGGTTAGACCGAGCGTCATGGGGATAGCAAAGCCCAGGATATAGCCGGCCCCTTGCCCAACGTAGCGGCCCGTCCTAGCCCCGCGGCGAGCCGCTGCCTGTTTTCTTTCTTGAAGAGAGGGGCCTTCGGCAGGGGCAGGGGCTTTAAGACCCCGGCAAAAGGGCACGTAATCATAGGCCTGCTCCAAAGGCACCTCGCGCGTAGTGTAAATGCGCTCATCCGTAGGCGTTTGGGCGCCGTCAAAACGGCCTTGTGCTTCTGCGGCCAAGTCATCATTTTGACCCGCATGGGATAAAGCAAATTCCCCTGTAATCAAAACTGAGATTAGTGCGATTTGAATTTTTATTTTCATTTAGTTATCCCCATTTATATCGCCAGTCGTCCGTCCAGGAGGGACAATGATTCGGCACAAGTTTCATGCGCATTTACCAACGGCCCGACGAGGCGCCGATAACTAGCCCCATAAGTCCGGCTACCAAGGCCGCCGCCATAAACGCCACGCCCAGAATGATTCCCTCAAGAAATCCGAACAACCCGGTCACAACTTTAAGCGGGCCGCTGACTCTTCTTACCTGCCACCGTATGGTGTTATAGACAGTAGCGACGAGGGTATAAGGGGACAAGACGATATTTCGCGCAGATACCCCTGCACGCATTGCACCGTTTTCATCGGGGCTCACCAAGGGTTTCGCGGGTTGCCAAACCGAACAATTGAAAGACTTCAACCTCTCTTGTTCAGAAGGATTCGTCCACCAATCACCGCAGCCATAAAGGTCATTAAAATAAGCGGCTTTCCAAGGAACGCTTAAAGGCGGCCTGCCTCTCATGGCCCGGAATCTTTGAAGGGCTTCCAGGTGTCGTTTCTTCGTTTCCGGATCGGTTGCGCGCGCGGCCTGCTCTTCCATTTCGACTTCGACCCCATAATCAACATTGGCCACCCTAACAGGTTGGGCGCCCCGCGGACCTTCTTTGAAACCATGAAACGTCTGAGATAAACTCGCTGATTCTTTCTCCCAAGAATCACCCCCGGCCGGCGCTCCCGGCGCCGCTTGCGCGCGAGAGATAGTCAAAATCAACAAAGCTGAAACAACAATTTTTTTCATAACCAACTCGTTATCAGATTAGCGGCTATATAACGCCGGTAGGCCGTCACGCCAAAGATTACGCCCCAGAGCAATGCCACAGCGCCCAACACGGCAACCATAGCCGCCACCGTCCCAGGTATACTGGAGAAAGCCGCCACACAGATCGCCGCGAAGCCAACCACGGCGCTTCCAATGGACAAGATCAGTTTCTCCTTGGCATCGGCCCGTAGGGCGGCCACTCGCATATTTTTCATATCGTAATAGGTCGGGTAGGGCAATACACCGGTTCTGGGCAATGCCGCCATATTCCCAGACGCTTTGCCGGCAGTAAGTGATGCGGCTTGAAGGTTAAATGGGTTTGCCGAGGAGCCGGCTTGCCTGCCTTCGCCGAAATGAGCCGCTAGGCCGGCGGCCTCCCTCTCTTCATCCCCTCCGGCCGGCGCTCCCGGCGCCGCTTGCGCGCATGAGATAGCCAAACCAAACACGACGGCGCAAAAGCAAATTACAGGCTTCATCTGTTTCATCTTTATCCTCCTTAGGCAAATCACTAGAGATATTAAAGATGAGAAAGCGTCTATCACCTAGGGTCCAACCGGTAAAAAGTTCCACAAACCTGGATGGGGTGGGCGGTTAAAAAAGTTAAATGATGATTTCACTTTCTTTTGGGGTTAGACTTGAAATACGATGAATGACAAATTCGCTAAATGCCTCGCGCGACTTCGGGAAGAAGAAGGCTACACCGCGGCGGCCCGGTTTTACAAAGCCAACGGAGGGAGGCAGGTTTTCGGGTTCAGCTACAACCAATATTTAAATTTCGAAAAAGCCAAATCTCTCCCCCTGCCCAAAACGCTCATCGCCCTGACCCAGATGCTCAGGCTTAAAGCCGATCTCGGCAAGCTAAGGGATTTCACGCTGGCTTATCTTGAATCCCTCTGGGGCAAGGAAATCTTGCACTCTATCCTCTTGCCGGCTTTTCAATCCGCAAGCGCGCCTGCCGGCGCGGGGCCGATGCAGCAAGCGTTGAAACAGGCCGTGGATGTGAAAAAAGTAAACCTGACGCAAAAGCAAGCTGACGTGATCAGAAGCTCCGCTCTGACGTTTTGGATTTATGAAGTGATGGTCAATGATTACGAGCCTTGGGATACGCAGCGTCTTAAGCAGATTCTGGGATTCCCTGAAGCTCAAATCGCCAAAGCAATCGAGAAACTGCGGCAAGTCGGGCTGGTCGATCGCAACAAAGACGGGCGCTTTTCCAGCCCGCTGACAGGAAAATTCATCCTCTTGCCGCGTTCACCGGCGCCGCAGAGCGCGGACGTGCCCGGCTATGCTCAACTCAAAAAGTTTTCGGCGGACATCGAGGTCAATAAAAAACCGAAAATCATTTTCCAGCGCTGGCTGACGGTGCGCGCTTCGGAATCCGAGTTGGCCAATTTCATCCCTTACCTCGGCCATGCGGTGTACGGTGTTGATATTTATTCGACGCTCAAACCCAAACCGGACTCCGGCTTATTCTTGGTCGAAGCCAGCATTAAAAAAATGTTCGATTTCTAACCTTTAAAAGCGTCCAACCGCCGCGATTAAGTTATGGATAAAATTTCGGGATGGGTAAAGCCAACCGGGCGAAATCAACTACTTTTTCATCTAATCGTTTCGGTCAGGATCAGTAACAACAGGATTGTCCTGAGCGTATTGATAGGCCCGTTGATAAACGCCGTCACGAAACCAAGTGTTGTAGACACCTTTCGCCAAAAAATAAAACCCCACGGCCAAAGCGGCATTCAAACAAAACATCCCGCCCTCATCCGCCACCCAAGCGGCTCTTCCTTTACTTTTTAACTCGGTAATAAGGAGCACGCTAGGCGACAACAAAAAGCCCCCGACGCCTGCGGTAACACCGACAAAAAAACCGACTTTATCCGCCCTTCGGCTTGCATATTGAATGCTTCGGATATGAATTGTGTTTGGATTTTCGACCACATGGAAATTTGTTCTGACATTTTTGAAGTCGGTGGACAAAAATTTTATCGCTTCACCGGTAGAGCCGCTGACGCGCACAGGGTCCGTCTCCTTTTTTAGCCCTACCGATAAGGAACGGAATGCAGATGACGAAGATTGATAATGACGATATTCTCTTCATTTTTTTATCCTCCTACCAATTTCCTGTAAAAGCGCCGGCCAATAGACCAAAAACAGAGAAGAACAACGCAACGACAAGGACAAAAGCGCCGACTATAAGACCTTCAGCAAGGCCAAAAAGACCGACGCCGACTTTGGCAAGCGGGTTGTCGACTTTGCTTGCTTGCCATTTAACCGTGTTGTAAACCGTGGTTGCCAGGGCATAGGGCGCCAAAATTAAATTTCTTGCGGCTTTAGTGAATTTTGGAGCGCCGTCACAAACCAAACTGCATTGCTCCCGCGCCTCAAGATCACTTTTGTTAGGGTAAACAAGAGGCGAAACCGGCGCTACAACACACTTGTCGAACGTTCCATCGCAATCGCTGCCGGAAACGCCAAGCGTGTAGTCGGGTTTTTCACTCCCTTCCATAATCACCTGAGGCTGCGCCGCCTGTTTTTCCTCCTCGCTGTTTAAAGCCGGTGAACCGGCAAAAACCGCCGTGCTGCTTGCTATTAAAACCGCCGCCATTGCCAAAAATTCTTTAGACCATCCGTTCTTCATTTTGAATCCACTCCTTATTTTTAGTCAACCAACCAATCGCTGATAGCGGCGCCAATCACGCCGCCGACGGCGCTAAGGCCCATGGTCATAGCGACCGCACCAGGCTCACCCCTCGATACCCTTCTTTTCATCTTATTTGCTCTCCTCGCACATTTCCGGATACTTTTCGCAATTCCATTTTTGTGGCTTACTTTTTTCGCGTTCCAAATCTTGCGACCCCTTGATCGCCAGCGCAACGGATAAGCCCATCAGAACCGCTCCCAACACCTGAAAGAAAACAGGCCACAAAAAAGCGCCGGCGGCTAAAGCGCCGAAGGCCAGGCCCAAACCCAAAAATCCCAAACCGATCAAGCGCTTTCCAGCAGAACCTTTGCTCGTTAAAAGCACCCCGATACCCAAGGTAGCAAGCCCCAAACCCAAAACCCCGGGAACTAAAGACGGGTGGGCTGAACCGCCGCCGCCCTCCCAAGGTCTCTCCTCAATACCGTCGCCGTCCGAACTCGATCCGCCGGAACCAGGGCTGACGGACATGGCATTAAACGAACCCCTCCCGACGCCGCCGGCCCTGGTAGACGATGGACCGGGGTTCACGGGTAAGGCCATCGACGGCCCAGTTCCGGCTTCGCCGAAAAAAAACCGGGGCTGAGAGCTCAATTGTTCGGGCGTTTCGCCATAAACCCGCAAAGGAAGAACCTCCGATAATAAAAAAATGGATAGCAAGGAAATTCTCACCAAGAATATTAAAGACGATGCCGCGCCGGTCCCCTAGGGTCTATCTGACAAAAAGTCCCATAAAGAGAGATTCGTCAGCCTGTGAAAAAAATTAAATCTAGATTTAACTTCTTTCTTGAGCTAGGCTTAAGGCAGCATGCAAGAAAAATTCGGGGAGGTCTTAGCGCGACTACGAAAAGCGGCCGGATTTAAAACAGCGGCTGGGTTCTACCGCAGCAACGGCGGCTATGAAATTTTTGGATTTACCTACAATGAATACCTTAATTTTGAAACGGAAAAATCCCTCCCGCGCCCGCGTACCCTTTTAATGCTCGCGCGAATGCTCTTTTTGCGCAGCGACCAGAATGCCCTTGGCGAATTTACCCTGGCCTATATCAGCTCCGCATGGGGCCGCGACGCGTTCCAATACTTGCTGGCGCCGCTGTTGACGACCAGTGGAACCAGCCGTCAACGCCATCCCCTTCAAGCGGCCATGCAGCGAGCCGTTGAGCCCAAGCGTTATAATTTAAGTCAACGCCAAGCGAAAATTATCAAAGCAACTCCGGCCAATCACTGGGTTTTTGAAATTTTTTCCAATGACAAAAATTCCTGGAGCGTTCCGGCATTGGCCAAATTATTGGGGTTTGCTTCTAAAAAAATTCAAAAAGCCCTTGACGCGTTGACCGAGGCGGGTCTTGTCCGGCGCCACAAGACCGGCGACTACTATTCGCCCCATGCCGGACGATTCTTTATTTATCCTCAGTCCTATGGCGCAGAATTCGGCGAGCAGCCAAAATACGCCCCGGCGGTCAAATTTTATGATGAGATGGCCCGCAAGAAAAAAGGAGGCACGCTTTTTCGCCGCCTGGCGGCTTTTCGGGCTTCCCAAGCCGAATTAACCCAATACCTGCCCTACCTTGCCCAGATGGTTTGGGGTTCTGAAATCTACTCCACGCTGGACAAAAAATCTGATTCCGGCCTCTTTACCGTTGAAGCTACCGTTAAAAAAATATTCGACTTTTAAAAAATTCTTTGGAGATACCCCTGTTTATTTCTAAGATACTTCCATGAAATTATTCAATCTGTTTTTTATTTGCTCCTTGATTCTGAATCCCTTGACCGCTCTTGCCCAAAAAACGGCCGCCCTCTCCGTCGTCACGGCACAAGAAACGGAAAAATCCCTCACGCAATTGACGAATGACTACTGGCAAGCCTATTTGAAAAACAACCCCACCTACGCGACGTTTATCGGGGAGCACCGTTATAACAATCGCCTCGACGATTTATCCGCTGAAAACCGCAAAATGCAGCTAGCCGAACTCGACGCCTTCGCCCAACGCCTGACTGCCATCGATGCTTCGCTGCTTTCGGAAAAGGACAAAGTCACTCGAAGCATTCTGGCTCAACTTCTGGAATTCGATGCCGGACACCTCAAACACAACTTTCATCAATGGAATATCGATCACATGTACGGGCCGCAAACATGGTTCGCACAATTGATGAATTTCACGCCGCTGGCTACGGAGTCGGACGCCAAAAATCTCCTCGATCGTTTTCAGACGTTTCCCATTTATATCGATCAATATATCGCCAATTTAAAAGAAGGATTGACCCAAAAGCGTGCAGCCGCTCGTTTGGCCGTCGAGCGCGTGATCAAGCAAACCCAGGCCATGACATTGAAAGCCCCGCACGCGTCTCCTTTCGGCGACAAAGTGAAAACCCTGCCCAAAGAACTGGCCGAATCCTACGAGGAGACGGCCATGGCGGCCATCTCCACCCAGGTTTATCCGGCTCTAGAACGTTTGGTCCAATTTTTGAAAGATGATTACCTGCCGCAAAGCCGCGCCCAGGCCGTCGGTCTTTCCAGCCTGCCCAACGGCAAGGAGGCTTACCGGTTTCTGATCCGCTTTCACACAACCACCGACTATACCGCCGAGAAACTTCATGCCGTGGGCTTGGAAGAGCTCAAAAAAATCCAACAGGAAATGCAGGCCGTGGCCGCTAAATTAGGGCATAAAGGCGAATTGGCCGCGTTTATGGCGCGCGCACGCTCCGATCCAAAAAACTTTTTTTCGACCAGGGATGAAATTGTGGCTTCGGCTAAAAAAAACGTGGAAGCGGCCTACCAACAACTGCCGAAATTCTTTTTAAGCCTCCCCCAAATTTACTGCGACGTGCTGCCCATCGAGGACTACCGAGAAAAAGACGCGGTTGCCGCTTTTTACTATCAACCGGATCAAGACGGCAAACGTCCGGGCATTTATTACATCAATACCTATAATCCCCCCTCGCGCACGCGCTATACCATGGCGGCTTTGGCCGCCCATGAAGCCGTGCCCGGGCATCATCTTCAAATCGCCACGGCTCTGGAAGCCAAGGAATTGCCGGAATTCCGCCGCCAGCGTGATTTCACGGCCTTCACCGAAGGCTGGGGGCTTTACTCCGAGCGATTAGCTGAGGAAATGGGGTTTTATCCTGATCCCATGAGCCGATTCGGCATGCTGACGTACCAGGCCTGGCGCGCCTGCCGCCTGGTCGTGGATACGGGCATTCATGCCATGGGCTGGAGCCGTGAGAAAGCCATTGAATTCATGAAGACCAACGCGCCGTTGAGCGAGGAAGAAATCATCAACGAGGTGGATCGCTATATCATCTGGCCCGGACAAGCGCTGGCCTATAAAGTGGGCCAAATGGAAATCGAATCGCTGAGGGCTTATGCCAAAACTAAACTCGGCGAAAAATTCGACTTAAGGGAATTCCACGACGTTCTGCTTAAAAACGGCTCGATCCCGCTGCCGACGACTCGGGAATTGATCGAACGCTGGGTCCAGGAACGCGCCCGGGGCTGACCCTGTCTCGCCGGCAAAATTTAAACCAACAAAGCGCCGCCAAGACGCTGGCGTTGACGATTAAAAATCCAGGCCGCGACCAAAAGAATCCCCAAGGAAAAAACGGCGCCTCAAACGGCCAACAATAGGCCACGGGGAAGGGATGCGGGGGATGGGTCGGGATATCCATCACAATATGAAGCGCCCACGCGCCCAATTCCCACGGAACCCGGCGAAGCAAAGCCCAAGCCCCGGCGAATAAACCGGCCCAAACCACCAAGCTGTGCGTCGGCCAAAACAAACGGCCGGTTGGGACCGTTTCAAAATCCCCGAGTGAAAACCCGTCGGTGGCCATTTGAAAAACGGCCCATTCCTCGAAAACATTCCAGCGTAAAATCAAAAATGCGGCGATGGGCAAAAGATCCGGCAGCGCCCCAAAAGCAAAAGCCGCGGCCAAACTTTTCGAGCGCCGGGTCCGGCCGAAACAAATCATGCCGTAGAGGCCGTGGGATAAACTATCCACGCGGCACGCTCCCGACGACGTTAAGGCACTCGTCATGGATCAGCCCGTTCGTTGCGAGCGTCTCCTCGCTTCTAAAAATCGAATATTGAGTCCCGTCAAAATGAGTCATGCGCCCGCCGGCTTCCTCGATCAGCAACAAGCCGGCCGCAACATCCCAGGGCGAAAGGCTCCATTCCCAAAACCCGTCCGAGCGTCCGGCCGCCAGCCAGGCCAAATCAACCGCGGCGGCGCCGGTTCGGCGCACATCATGAACGATTCTCAAAAAGGATCGGTAATACTTCAAATAAAAATCCGCCCTTTCCCGCCGGTCATAGCCGAATCCCGTGACCATCAGCGCGTTGTCAAGGCGCGCAGCCTTGGTCACTTTAAGCCGCCGCCCTGAAGCCGGGGCTTTGCCGGCGCTCAGATAAGCCCCCGAACCTTGTTGAGCCCAAAACAACTCGTTCTGGGCCGGGGCATAAACAGCGCCCACAAGCGGCCGTCCGTCCATGCAAAAAGCAAAACTCACGGCAAAACAAGGAAAGCCGTGAAGAAAATTGACTGTTCCATCCAATGGATCAAGCACCCATAGCGGCCCTTTTTTAAAAGCCATGTCACCGCGGCTTAAATCCCCCTCTTCAGCCAAAATAGCTTCCCCGGGGAAGGCTTTGCGGATTTTTCCGACAATCAAATGTTGGGACTCATGATCCGCAACGCTTACCAAGTTGATGGGATCGCCTTTTTTATAGCTTGCTTGGGCGACGGTGATTTTTCCAAAGTAACGCCGCAGCAAATCCCCGCCGGACAAAGCCGCGTCGATGAGAAATTTCAAACGTTGTTTGAGTTCTTTTTCGCGCATAGCTCAATCATCAAATCAATCAAACCGTCGAAGGTATGGGTTTGGGCCTGCTGATAGGGAATGCCCAGCCCCGAAAGCGCGCGGGCCGTCTCAGGCCCGATGGCCAAAGCCGTCATCTCCTCTTTTAACAAACGCCTCCGAACGGGCCTCCAGTTGCTGGATAACCCCTTTCGAAATGCCTGGGCTTGGCTGCGGGAGCCGAAAAGAACATAGTCTAATTTACCCGAACGCAAAAGAGTCAGGATTCCAGGCGCAAACGGGCGGTATTCAAGCCGGTAGGGCGACAGGCGCACAACACGGGCGCCGCGTCTCTGGAGCAATCGATCCATTGAATGATCCGCGTTTTCCGAACGAATCAGGAGCACGCGTTGATTCTTTTTAACCGGGAGTTCTTGAGCCAGACACTGCGTGGTATAAGCGCTGGGCAGGAAGGCCGGCTTGAAGCCGAACATGCGCCTGGTGGCGGCTGCGGTCGCCGGGCCCACGCAAGCCAAACGCGCCGAGCGAACCACGGGCGAAAGATTTAAACGGCGCAGAGCGGCGACAACTCCCGTGGCGCTGGTAAAAATCACCCAATCAAACCCTGGCCGGCCGCCGGCCGCCGGATGATGGCTCCCGGCAGCGCCGTTGTCTTTTTTAATCAACAGAGGCGCATGAACAACGCATGCGCCTAATTTCTTTAATCGATTTTTCTCCGGACCCAGCTTGTCTCTGAGCAAAAGCACGGTTTGACAGGCCAATGGTTTGCTTGTTGAAGGCCGCATAAGACATACAGTATACAGCCGGGATGACGCTTAAGAAAAAGCCAAAAGCGCCATTTGAGCGCCCTTTAAACCGCGGCGTTTGGAAAAAAATAAAGGGTTCTCGGCACATTTAGTGCAATCCGTGGAAACCAAGACTTCCTCAAGGCCGCAGGCCAGCAGTTTATCCGCAGCGCCTTTTCCCAAATCAAGATAACAGCCGCTTTCTTTTTTGAGGCCCCAAGATTCCGGAAATTGCCCGGCCACATCGTCCCCAACTTGATAACAGCAGGAGCGCACATGCGGGCCGATGGCCGCCACAATTTCTCCGGCTTCCAAATGAAATTCAGCCGTCAGGGCACGAAAGGCCTCCTCCACGATGCCCGCCTTAAGCCCGCGCCAACCGGCATGGATCAAGGCTCCCATCGGCTCCTCTCGATGCATCAAAAAAATGGGCAGGCAATCCGCGATGAAAACGCCCAACGAAACCCCTTGAACGCGGCCCGCGACCCACCCGTCGATGCCGTCGGCGCGGTTTAAGGGCACATCCTCGATCTTCCTGACGACATGAATTTCCTTCCCATGCACCTGGTAACTGACCGCCAAATGCTTCGCGTCAAAATCGAGTTTTCTCAGGAAACGAACACGAGCAGCCTCTTCCTGCATATTTCCGGCCGCAAGCGTGGTGACAAAAAGCCCAAGGCGAGGATGGGGCGATAAAAATTCCGGGTTGCGAACAAAAGATCCGGCCTGATCAACAGGCCAGGATTGGAAACGGATTGCGTTCTTAAGCGGCAATCCCAGCCAGCGCCCCCTCGGGTTTTCTCGACGCAGGGGTCTCAAGGGCGAATGCTTCGGCCCTAGCCCTCAACGGACGGACCCATTTCGTAAAATTAGACGGCTTTAGGCTCAACTCATGCACCAAGCGCACAACCTCGGACGTGGGGATAAAGCGTTCCCAATCAAGCCTTAGAATGCGCACGCCCGCGTCTTCCATCTCATCTAGAAATTGAAGGTAATTGTCCCTCAACGCCGTCAAGTATTCGATGGTGATTGTCTTCTCCATCACCCGGCCGCGCACGTCGATTCGCTTGATGGCTGTTTCCGGTCTGCAATCAAGATAAATCAGCAGTTGCGGATAGACCAATTCGTGAAGAACCATATTATCGAAAAGGTCTAAATACGTCGCGTAATTCAAATCGGAAATGAACTTTTCAGAGTGATCGTTGAGCATGCGGGCGAAAATTGTGTCTTCCCAAATCGTTCTATCCTGAACCACGCCCCGGATTTTGCCCAGGCTGATGCGCGAGACGAATTCCTTATGCTGGCGGAACCGATGATTCAAAAGCCAAATCTGCATCATGGCGGCATAAGATTTCATGTCACCGTAAAAACGTTCTAGATAGGGATTGCCTCCCACTTCTTCCAAAATAGGATCAAAGCCCAAAGCCTGAGCCAAATCCACGGTCAATGTCGATTTCCCAACGCCGATAATGCCGGCGATCCCGATGTACCCTTCTGCAAACATGATTACCCCCTGATGTTGATTTTTGCTCGCTTACTTTTTCGCGCCGGCTTTGTTTTTAGCCGGAGCCTTGACGCGCTCAATCGTCACTTTTTTCATGATCACCGGCGTTCTAGGCCGGTCGCGCTCATCGCGATCGACCAGCGTGATCGCTTCGACGATATTCTGGCCGTCCGTTACTTCGCCAAAAATCGTATGCCGGTTTGTCAGCCACAGCGTGGGCTTGACCGTAATGAAAAATTGACTGCCGTTGGTATTGGGACCCGAATTCGCCATAGCTAAAAGGCCGGGGCGGTCAAACTTCAACGACGGGTCGAATTCATCCTCGAATTTATAGCCGGGGCCTCCGGTTCCGTTGCCCAGAGGATCGCCGCCTTGAATCATGAAATCCGGAATGACACGATGAAAAACCGATCCGTCATAAAGCTTTTTCTTTGTTTTCTGCCCTGATTTAGGATCGGTCCATTCCTTGGTTCCCTCGGCCAAACCCGTAAAATTGGCCACGGTTTTGGGCGTTTTATCGTCGAAAAGCCGACAGGTGATTTTGCCTAAATTCGTTTCAAAAATAACGTACATGCCGGGCTCCTTTTTTGTTTTTGATTTTTTAGCCTCGGCTTTTTTGGGCGCGCCGAGCGCTTTTTTGGAATCTGATTTTTGAGCTTGGCTTTGGCCGGCGATGACCGTCAAAGCCAAGGCCGTCAGGATTAACATCCGCGTTCCCCTCATCGCAAGCACCTCCCCAATCTAACGCAAGTAACGCGGCTATTCTAGCACGCGCACATAATAATTTCTAATTTTACCAGGGCAACTTCGCGCCGTTGACGCGCCAGCCGGCGGCCAACGACAAAAATTCAGACGGTGTCGTCGCAAAAAACTCCGGCTTCAGCGGTTTCAACAGATGATCCCCATCGTAACCCCAGCCCACGGCCACGATGGGCAACCCGATTTTTTTCATCGCCACGATATCGCGGACTTCATCGCCCACGTAAACGGATTCCGTTTTCTTCAAGCCTTTTCCAGATAAAAGTTCCTGTGCCGATTCGTTCTTGGCGAAGAACGAATTGGAGGAAAAAACATAAGAAAAATATTGGCCGAGATCGTGCAGCTTTAAGAACGTGCTGACATTGTCCGATGAATTCGAGGTCAGAATACCCAAATTGAAATTTTTCCGAAGCTCCCGAATGGTATCGGCCATGCCGCCGTGAATGGGGATGCGCCCGATCATTTCACTTAACCCGTTGCGCATTTTACGGACAAAAAACGGCAGCCGGAACGTCGAAATCTTGGATTTCTGAATCAGGCCGGTTAATCCCGTATTTCTGACGTCTGAACGTGACAGCCGCGGCAGGCCGTATTCGGAACCGTAATTGTTTAAAAGCTCGATCACGGAATCCAGGCTGTCGGCTAGAACGCCGTCGAAATCGAAAATAATATTCTTGACCATCAGGGATGCGGGCATTATGTCAAATTATCTAAAAACAGTTTGCCGGCGGAGGGAATTGAACCCACACGGTGCCAAGCACCACACGATTTTGAGTCGTGCGCGTCTGCCAGTTCCGCCACGCCGGCGAATAGGAGATTATTTTAACTCTTTGAACTATGGGGCGTAGCGCTCCCAGGAACGCCGGGCTGCGAACCAGGAGACCGCGCAAATAACGGCGGAAAAAAGGGCATGCCCGCCCAGCAAAACGCCGAGCCAGACCCATTCGTAGTAACCCATCGCATAATTCATATAGCGCACTTGGAAAAAGAACCTGATCGGCATGGCAAAGACTGATAAGGTGATGACCATGAAGCCCAGAATGAACACAGCGTAAAGAAACCCGCCGAATGATGTCTCTATTTGGATGATGTTCTCAAAACGCGTTTTGGGGAACGCGGAGCCTACGGCCAAAGACAATACGGACATCACGCAGGATGTCAGAAACGAAGCGGCTAAATAAATCGGAATCAACCGCATATCCGTCCCCAGCAGCCACGGTGACACACAAACCAAAACGGCGCCGATGACGTTTAAAAAAACAAGATTGAAAATAAGTTTCGAACCCAACAGTTCTCGAGAACCCATGGGGCTGGCTTTGATAATCCAGGCATAGTAAAGCTCCAGGCTCGGCTGCGGAAAACAAAACCTCAACGAAATGGCTCCGATAATGAACAGCCCCAGCGCCAAATTGATGAATGAAACGAAATTCTTTAGCTGCGGCGTGTCCATGGGCAGCCGGTAAATGGAAACAAGATAAATCGCGCACACCGCAAGGATGAAGGAAACGTTGGAAAATCGTTGAGAATCGCGCAAAAAAAACCGAATCTCTTTTAACAGCAGCAATCGTCCCAAGGTTTTGGCGCCGGACAACGGCGGCGGGCCGTCGGCGGCGCCGGATTCTTCAGAAATGGAGTCGTGCCCCCCCTCCAAAACTTGGCTCCATTTAGCCAAGGTCAGCACCTTGGTCCCCAAAAAAGCCAGCAGCGCCAGGCTCAGGGCGCCGAACGCGAAGAGAATCCCTGCTGAGAAAACCAGACGATTCCAATCCCCGGCCATATAAGCGCCCATGGCTTCGACGAACCATCGCGACGGCAAGAACGACCCGGCCGGAGCCTGGAGATAAAGAATATATTGGAATACATCCTCCATCTGATCCGGGCGGATCAGACGCTGGGGCAACGTTAAACGAATCCCTGAATAAAGAAACACGAAAACCAAAACTCCGAGAACGCTCAAGAGCTCGGTCAGCTTCCTTCTGGGGAAAACCGCCACGAACAGCGAAGACAAGGCGATGCCGATGGAAGAGGCGCTGATCGAAAAAGGAAAAAATAAAACGAACGCCAGGACCAAAAACCCGTAATCAAGTTCCTTGATTTTGACCAACACCATAAGAAAAGGGAGAAGGACCAGCGTAATCATCCAGCTGGCGTGAATCATGGCTTCGAACGCCTTTTGGAAGAACACCCGGCGTTGATGAATGGGAAACGACAATAACAGCGGCAAATCGCTTGAGCCGAAATGCGTGGCCAGACTGGTGACCATGGCGGAGAGCGCGATGAGCGAAAACGAAGAAAGAAAAGCGATTTCAAAAAGCTTTTTCATCAACAAATGCCCGATGGCCGGCACATTGTCGACGAAAACGAGCGCCCGGTAAAACCACCAATGCAGGCAGCCGATGAGCAAAAGGCCGAACAAGACGATGGAGACGACTTTAAAAAATTCCCAGCGGTTGGCCCTGACCTGACGGGCCCAATTTTTCAACATTTTCAGGCGCGCAACGGTCAGCGCGTCCATATTCAGCCTTCTTTGTCGAGCGTCGCTTTCAGGAACAACTCTTCGAGATTTTCGCCGGAGGAAAGATTGATTTTTCTGGAACGAAGATAATCCTCAAGCTCTTTTTTGGTGCCCATGAATTCAAGATTCCCGGTGTTGATGATGCCGACACGGTGCGCGATCTGCTCGGCGATGGAGAGAACATGGGTAGACAAAAAAATGGCCGCGCCTTGGCGCACGCGTTCCAACAGCAATTCCTTGACCAAACGGATGGACTTGGGATCGAGGCCCACCAAAGGCTCATCCAACACCCAAACCTTGGGCGAACGCATCAGGATGCTCGTAAAAATCACTTTCTGCTTCATGCCGTGGGAAAAACTCTCCAGAAGGCCCTGGGCATGGGCGGCGCGAGCCAAATTAAACAACTCAAGGTACTTCTGGGCTTCCTGGGCCCAATGCCCGTTCAAGCTGTACATGCCCGCGATCAATTCCAGATACTCCCAGGCCGTGAGCTTGGGATAGAGATAAGGCTCATCCGGGATCAAGCCGATTTGCCTCTTGGCTTCCTTCGGATTTTTTTGAATATCCAATCCGTTGATGCGGATGATCCCCTGATCCGGCGCCAGGAGCCCGCATAAAAGCTTGACCGTCGTCGTCTTGCCCGCGCCGTTGGGCCCCAAGAGCGCCACGATCTCCCCCTCCCGGACGCTCAGGGATAAATTGTTCAGCGCTTCAACGCCGCCGTAGCTTTTGCTGACTTTTTGAATTTCAATCAAAAATATTTCCCCCCTCCCCCCAGCTCTTACAAGATTATCAGAGATCGAGGGATTCCACCACCACAAAAATTATTACTGACCGATAAGGGAAAACAACAAACTCCTGGCGACCTGATAATCTCGCCTGCGCTGGGCATACTGCCTCTGGAATCCCAAATACTTCTGCGAGGCCCCAAGCACATCAAGCGAATTCTTAACGCCCCGCCTGTATTCGTCAAGAATGCCGGCCAAGTATTTACTGGATTGTTCAATGAGATTTTCGCCATTGTGGATCAACTCATGAAGATGCCGCATCTCTTCTTTGGCTCTTTTCACCTGGGCTTCGATGGTGAGGGCTGCTTGCGCCCTCTGAAGCTCAAATCCTTTCTGCGCGAGGGAGAATGATCTGGCGTCAGCCCTTGACCGGAACCCGTCAAAGAGAAACATGCGCAGATTGACGCCGACTACCCTGTCATCCCGAAGGGTTTGAGTCAGATAATCCCGGTCTCTGAGGGTGTAGAGCTGATAGGCGCCGTAGAGATCAAGAGAAGGCATCCACCAGCGTTGGGCCTGAAGGCTCTGGGTCTCGATGAGAACGCTTTTGGCGCTTAAAGTCTCAACCAAAGGATTCTCTTTGACCTCAATGGATGCGGCCAGCAGATCATCGTCATGGCCGTGAGGAATATTTTCCGGAGTCGTAAAGCGCGTCGTGATGTCTAGGCCCAGCAGAGGAGCCAGGCTTATCTGGATTAACTGGGCCTCGTGATTTAATGAGGCAATCTCCTCTTTAAGCTGAGTGCGATGAATTTCAAACTCCAAGCGATCCGTCTCAGCGGCAAGCCCGCTTTGGATGCGCCTTTGAGCGGCCTTAAGGTTCCTTTCGTTTTGCTCAAGCGCGGATTCCAAAATGCGGACCATTTCGCGAACGCAGACAATCATCCAATAGAGTTTTCTTGCCTCCAGAAGCTCGGCAGAAAAAACCTTTTTTGCCTCGGCGCCGGCTATCCGGCTTTGACTTTCGCGCCCCTTCTCCTCCAGAGCATCCTTGCCGCCCTGATAAATATTGATCCGGGCTTCCGCTGATCCGTAAGGCTGTGTCGCCGTAGCGTAGCGTCCCGTTTGGAATCGTTCGCTACCGCCTTCGGCTTTGATTTGAGGCCAATAAGAACGCGGCAAATGTCCGCGCCGTGCTTGCGCGGACTCGGCTAGAAGGTTGGCCCCGCGTATGTTTTCATTTTTACCTTGGATCAGCCGGGACAGATCCTCAAAATTGAGTTCCACAATTTCGGATCCACCCACGCCTGCCCCAGCCGGGGCAGGCGACTGGGCCAGCGCTGGCCCAGTCGCCGCTAAAACCGCCAAGAAAGCGACGTAAACTTTCATGGCAGGCTTAGTCCAAGTTATCAAAGGCGGCCAGGAACGTCCTTTCTGTCAATGTAATGTCAATGTTGTAGGGCTTCTTGGCTGGTTTGGCTGGGGTACCGACAAAGGCTCCGTCCTTCAAGGTCAATTCAAACGAAGTTTTTGTGGCCTTCCCTTTTTTAAAAACCTCTACGATGCCTTTGGCTTTATTGTTTAATTTTGACAGGTCCAAAGGTTTCATGTCCTTGTCGTAGAGATAGACCCGCACGGCGCCGTCCTCGGATCGCAGAAGCTCGGCCTTATAGACAAGGGTTGCTTTGGCCCCCTTATTGGCTTCCTTGGCGTCGATGACCGGGGCCAGGACGCCTCCCTGTTTGGGCATGTCGCTGAGCTTAGGACCGTGTCCTTCGTCATGGGCGAACACGATGGCCGCGAGAGCCAACGGCAACATCCAACTCATCATTCGTCGTTTCATTTTTTATTCTCCTCCTCGTCCTGATTTTGAATTACGGCTTGTTCCTTAACCTTAATGGCATGGATCAGCCTCTCGGCCGAAGCTTTGCCGAAACGGTAGAACACGGCCGGGGTAACGATAATGTCTAAAAGCGTTGAGGAAAAAAGCCCTCCTACGATGACCACGGCCACCGGATAAAGAATTTCTTTGCCGGGCTGGCCTTTGGAGAGAAGGAGCGGAATCAAGGCGAGCGCGGCCGAAAGGGCGGTCATCAAGACCGGAACAAGACGCTCAAGCGATCCACGGATGACCATTTTTTCACTGAAGGCTTCCCCTTCTTCTTTCATTAAATGAATGTAGTGGCTGATCATCATAATCCCGTTTCTGGAGGCGATCCCACATAAGGTAATGAAAGCGACCAAAGTGGCCACGGAGAGAATCCCGTCGGTCAAATAGATGGCCGCAATGCTTCCAATTAAAGCCAGGGGCACATTGAGCATAATTTGAAGGGTAAGCGGCACGGAATGGAAATGGATGAACAACACGAAAAAAATCGCAGCCAACGACGCCGCGCCCAAAAAGAGAAGCATTGTCGATGCTTTTTGCTGGCTCTCGAACTGACCGCCGTAGGCGATAAAGTACCCACGCGGGATTTCGACGCGACCGGTGATTTTGGTCCGAATCTCCTCAATCAAGCTTCCTAAATCTCTTCCCTTTGCGTTGGCCGAAACCACGATGCGCCTTTGCATATTTTCCCGGTTGATCATATTAGGGCCGCTGCCTTGATACACCTCAGCCACGTCGCTTACCCTAATCTTGTCGCCCGTAGGCAAAGTCTTAACAAGGGCTTTTTTAATGCCTTCAGGGTCTGATCTTGATTGATCATCAAGCCGCATGAATATGTCAAACAGTTTTTGTTTTTCTATCACCGAGCCCACGGCTTCACCGTTTAAGGCCATCTCCAAATCCTCGGCCAAGGTTCCGGGTCTCAGTCCATAGCGGCTAGACTCCTCGCGGTCTATAGCGATTTTAAGCTGAGGAATGAGCACCAAAGGCTCAAGCTGTAAATCCACGATACCGGGTATTTCCTTCAATACGTTTTCGACCTGGGCTCCCAGTCGTCTTAGCTCCGAGAGGTCCGGACCGAAAATTTTGACCGCAATCTGGGCGCGCACGCCGGATAAGAGGTGATCGAGACGATGGCTGATGGGCTGGCCCACATTGACATAAACGTCGCCTGTTTTCTCCACCTTCTCCCGGATTTCTTGAAGAACTACGGATCGAGGCCGGCCTTTTTCCTTAAAATCCACGTCAATCTCGCTCCAGTGCACGCCTTCCGCATGTTCGTCCATCTCGGCCCGTCCGGTGCGGCGCACCGTGGATTTGACTTCGGGAACGGAAAGCATGGCTTGCTCGATTCTTATGCCTAATTCATCCGAGGCGGCTAGAGATATTCCCGGAGCGGCAGCCACGCCGATCGTGGCTGTCCCCTCATTAAACGCGGGTAGAAACTCCCGGCCCATCCAAGGCAGAAGCGCCAAAGCTCCGGTCAAAAGAGCGCCGCAGCCGGCCAACGCCAGGTAGGGGTGATGAATTGTCCTCTCCAGGATGCGCCGGTCCATGCCTTTCAAAAACCGCACAAGAGAGCCGTCTTGATGGCGGGCTGTGGCCTTGGCTTTGGGCAGAAGGTAAGAACAGAGAACCGGGGTTACCGTCAAAGAAACAATCAAAGAAATGGCCAAAGACACGATATAGGCCGCGCCTAAAGGCGCAAAAAGCCGCCCCTCAATACCGCCCAAAGCGAAAAGAGGCAGAAAAACCAAAACAACGATGACGGTGGAGTAAACAATTGAGTTGCGAACCTCGGATGAAGCCGAGAATATGACCTGGAGCAAATTTTTTTGTCCTGCAGCGCGGGCCTCGCGCAGCCTGCGAAACACGTTTTCCACGTCAACAATGGCGTCATCCACCAGTTCGCCGATAGCGACAGCCAAGCCTCCCAAGGTCATGGTGTTGATGCCCAAGCCCATCAGCTTGAAGGCGATCGCGGTTCCCAAAAGCGAAAGCGGAATAGTGACCAACGTAATGGCCGTAGTTCTTACATTCATGAGAAAAAGAAAAAGAATGATGGCCACCATAATGGCTCCATCGCACAACGCTTCCTCAACGTTGGAAATCGCGGCTTCAATGAATCTAGATTGCTTGAAAAGATCGCCTTCGATACGCACGTCCTTGGGAAGGGTGTTTTGAAGCTCGGCAAGCTCGGCGTCAATAGCCCCGGTAAGCTTGATGGTGTCAGCGCCCGGCTGTTTCTGGATGGTCATGACCACCGCGTGCTTGGCGTTGACGGAGGCCTCTCCGCGCTTTGTCTTGGGACCCAGCTTCACCTCAGCCACGTCTTTAACTCTGACCGGCCGGCCTAAATGTAGGCCGATGGCCGAGTTTTCAATATCTTCAATCGTTTCCACCCGTCCCAAAGGCCGAATCAGAAACTCCTTGCCATCTACATCAATAAATCCTCCTGTCGTGTTCTCGCTGATCTCTGATAAGGCATGCTTTAAGTCTTCAAGCGAAACGCCTTTTTGCTGCAATTTTTCGCTGGAGACGAGTATTTGGTACTGTTTGACTTGGCCTCCCATGACAACCACCTGGCTGATGCCTTGAATGGTCATGAGCCTAGGCCGCACCAGCCAATCCGCGAGCGAGCGTAGTTCCATGTTCGAAACCGTGCCCTGAGGGCTGGTGAGTCCTGCAAACTGAATTTCTCCCATAATCGAACTCACGGGCCCCATGACCGGGGCCATTTCCTCAGGCAACCGCCCGGCTAAAAGCTGGAGCCTTTCTGAAACAAACTGCCGGTTGCGGTAAATGTCGGTTCCCCATTCGAACTCGACGTAGACGATGGAGATGCCGATGCCGGATGAGGATCGAATCCTGGTTACCCCGGGAGTTCCGTTTAAGACGGACTCGATGGGAAGCGTGACCAGGGTTTCAACCTCCTCAGGAGCCAATCCATGCGCCTCGGTTAGAACCGTGACCGTCGGACGGTTTAAGTCGGGGAAAACGTCCACGGGAAGATTTTTGGCGACCCAAGCTCCATAAAAAAGAACGGCTGCGGCCGCAAGCAGCACGGCACGCCTATTGTTGAGAGAAAGTCGAATGATAGCGTTAAGCATTTTTACTCCTATCGTCAGACATCTTTTAAGATTGCATCAGCATGCACCCTGAAACGATGCCGGCGCGCGAACGACAACGGCAAACTGACTTGAATGGTGCTTTAAGACAGAGAAACTCTGCCCGAAGGTTTAGGCTGGAGGCGCCCGTCCGGTCGGCGGCGAGTCTAAAAGAAAAGCGTGTCGGTTATCAGGTGGACCGATCCCCCCTAACCTGACGCTATGTTGAACCGGATTTTTTCTATTAAGAAAAAAAGAATCGCCAGAAACATTTTGGAATTTATCCTCGGGCTTCTCAATTTTGAAGGATTGCGGCGCAATGCTTGACACCGATAAAAATTCGGCGATTTCGTGATGATGACCGTTGCGATCGTCCTTGTGCTCATGGTTGTGAGCGTGTCCATCATGCTGATGTCGGTGCGCACGCTCAAAAACATGGCCCACGGCATGAAAAAAGACGGGCATTCGTGGCCCTGAAAAGAAAACAACGAGAGCAAACGATGCCGTCAATTTTCGCATAAAGACTTTTTTCATCAGCCGCAGTAAGCGTAACATACGACAACAGTTTCCGCTACCACTGATCCTCCCTTGGCTGCAAGTTGCTGGAGCACGACAAGTTGGCCGGGCCGGTCAAGCCCTGGCATCCAAACGAATCAAATCTTGGTTTTGGTGGTAAAGGAATAGGAACAAAAGCAGATAATCCCTTAGATGCCTAGTAAGAAGGAAATTTTGCTTTACGTGCTCACGGCCATTTTCTCCCAACTTTTTTGCGTAACTTGGCTCTTGAAGCAGTTGTTTGAGCCGATAGGCGCAACCATCGATAGAATGGACCAGAATACCGGAATATTTATGAGTGATCTGAAGGGGAATGCCGCCTGCAGCGCCGGCAATAACGGGTTTGCCTTTCCACAAAGCCTCGGTTACCGTTAAACCAAAACCCTCCCGAATAGATTTCTGAAGGATCACGGTTGACGCCCGCTGAATGGCATTGATTTCCAAATGCTTGTCCGAGGAAAGCATGAGAACCATGATATCGGCGTCTTTCTTAGCTTTCTCCCGGGCACGCTCGTAAACTTCAATACCCTCTGGGTCATCCGTAGCGCCGCCTCCCACCAAAAGAAGCCTCGCTTCCACATAAGGCTTGATCTTTTGAAAAGCCTCAATGACGCCCAGGGGATCTTTTAAACGGTCAAATCTGGAGACCTGGGTGACAAGAGGTTTGTCTGTTGGAATATTAAGGCCCTCAAGAATAGTTTTCACCTCTTGCTGGCTTAACTCTCTGTTTTTGTCGCTCAGGGGGTCGATAGAAGGTGAGATTAAAATTTGCGGGATGCGAAGCTGTTGTGCGAATGCCGGCGCTGAAAAAACACAGGCATCATAATCTTCCACATAGGGCTTAAGAAAATCCCAGACTTGCGGGTTAGGTTGAGATAAATCAACATGGCAGCGCCAGATCCAGCGATTTTTCAAAGTCTTTCTCTTTTTAACCAAGGCCGCCGGCTGAAGGTCGTGAATGAAGACGATGTCGGAGTCCAAATTCATCTGGGCTAAATTCTGATCCAACGTATCCTCATAAATTTGATAATCCGCAGGCCCAACCTCTTGATGATCGCCATGCAGGGCATTGTGGAATTTTTTAGTTACCGCGTAGAAAGCCTCGCCTCCTTTGATCAGTTCCCAGCGAGATTCCATCCCGAGCTCGCAAAAAAGCGGCACCATGCGGTTTAAAATTTCAGCCACTCCGCCGCCGACGGCCGTTGAATTAACATGAACCAAGGATTTTCCTTTAAGACGCTCGGCTAAAAGATAAATCTCCTCCACCGTGTCTTGCCCGACGACACCTTCGTAATCCTTAAGGCGCGGCACGGGGAATCTCCTTTAATCTCTGCTCCATGAAGCCGATAATCCGGACGCGCAATCCTTCCAGAGTTTGGGTGTAAGGATCAAAACCGGCTATTTTCTTGGCCAGCTCTTTCTCGGCAAGTTGGTTGTCAAGCCAATAGGAAAAATCATTAATGCCCAGAGGGGGCCTCAGTCTTGCCTCAAAAATGTGCAGGTAGAGGCTAGAAATGCTGACTTTCTTAAGGCATGAGACAAATTCACCCAAATCCCACGCCTGGTAAGGCGTGGGCAGGGAAAACCGGACGGCCTGCATGAAATGAAATTCCTCGCCCTCCGGGGGGGCCTGGCGATCGTTGTTGTTTTCTTTAAGAGATTCTTCCAGAACGCGTACGAAAGCCGCTCTCAGATCACTTAAGGTGTTGAACTGAACGGTGTCGATGGCGGCCAAACGCTCTCCCAGTTTTTTATTCTGCAGCATGTTGGTTACCCAGTAGGCAAAATCATTGGGAGGCTCGGGAACTAGGTATTGATGTTGCTGCAGGAAGCGATGGGTATGGTAGTAGACAACGGTCTCGGGGACTGTTTTGAGGCTCTCCAGAAGCTCTTGAAGATTTTTAGCCTTGATGCCTGTCATGGATGTCAGGCTAAGCCTGGTGAAAAAATGAAAGGGTTCTTTGGCGCGGGCGGTCACGGATGGATCCCGCCAATTTCTTCGATGAGCTTTGAAATTCGATTTTGGAGTTCGTCGTAAAGCTCTTGATAAAGATCCAACGGGCCATCCATAGGGTCCGCCAATTCCCACCGAAGGGTTTTTTGGGCAACGACCGGCAAATGCTTCGATAAGCAGCTGATATCGACTAGATAGTCCCATGAATGATCGGAAAGTTGAGCAAAACCTATCGGCTTAGCTTGGGTCATGGCAAGCCCATGTTTGCCAAGAATTTGAGCGGCTTTAGGATCAACCTGCGAGGAGGGGCGAATCCCGGCGCTGGCTATGATCCAGGAGTCAGGCGCCGATTTTTTACAAATGGCTTGCGCAATCTGGCTTCGACAGGCATTGTGAATACAGACAAACAATATCGAAGGCATATCTTATCCTCCCTTAGCTGCCGGTTGCTGGGGCAGACGAATTTGAGCTAGTTCGGTGATCAAATTTCCCGCCCATCGGTAAATGTTATTTTCTTTCAAGGTTTCCCGCATCCTGCGCATGCGGTTTGCTTTCTCCTCCGAATCCATTTCCAAAGCAAGACGGATGGCCTGAGCCATCTGATCTATGTCATAAGGATTAACGAGCAAGGCGTCGCGCAACTCGCGGGAGGCCCCGGCGAAACGGCTTAAGATCAAGACGCCGCCGGAATCCTCGCGCGCGGCAACAAACTCTTTGGCGACCAGATTCATGCCGTCATGAAGGGATGTGACTAAACACACATCGGCATTTTGATAGAAGGGAAGAATCTCCTGGTGGCTGTGGTGTTTTTTTAAGAAAACGATGGGTTTCCAGTCCTTTGTCTTAAATTTCCAGTTAACGCGATCGGCCTCGGTTTCCACTTCAGCCATAAATTCGTTGTAGCGCTTGATGTGGGTGCGGCTGGGCGCGCCCAAGAGCACGAAAGTAAATTCACTTTGATAGCTGGGGTATTTCTCGAGGAAACGTTCGATGGCCCTAAAGCGCTCCAGGATTCCCTTGGTGTAATCCATCCGCTCCACCCCAACGCCGAGATATTTGATTTTGATTCCCAGTTCTTTAAAAAGCGCGGCGCGATCCATCTTGGCTTTATCTTGGGAACCGATATCCCCAAAAACCGAAGGGAAGGCCACGCTGATTGGGAAGGGTTTGGTCAAGGTGGTGTGATTTTCTTTTTGAACGGCGAAACGCGCCCAATCAATGCGGGACTCCAAAGCGCGGTCCACTGTATCCAAAAAATTATTGCAATAGAACTGAGTCTGGAAGCCAACAAGATCGGCTCCCAGCATGCCGTAGAGAAGCTCTCTCTGCCAGGGGCAAATCCCGAAGGATTCAGGGTTGGGCCAGGGGATATGCCAAAAAAGAGCCACTCTTGCGTCGGGCCGCTTTTCTTTAAGCAATCGGGGAAGAAGGGCAAAATGATAATCCTGAACCAAAACGCAGGGCTCATCAACTTGGGCGATCTCCTCTAAAAGAGCCTCGGCAAACTTCTGATTGGCTTTTTGATAGGCCTGCCAATCTTCCGGCCGGAATATCGGCCTTGTATGGGCGATGTGGCATAGAGGCCAAATTCCCTCATTGGAAAATCCATAGTAATATCCGTCTTCCTCTTCTTTGGTCAAGGCTACCCTTCGCAACGTGTAAAGAGGGTCATCCGGAGGCACGCTGATTCTGTTTTGCTCATCCACGACATCCCAGTCAGCGTCGCCCGCGCCATGAGCGATCCAAGTCCCTCCGCAGGCGCGCAGGACAGGATCTAAAGCCGTCACCATGCCTCCAGCGGGAACAATGACTTGAGTGGCGCGACCCTGTTTGATATGCATGTACGGCTCGCGGTTGGAAACAACGAACAGAGGCTTGCCGTCCAGCTTGGACCGAACATGCTCTTTGAGCCTATCCGGCGTCCATACCGCCTCGGCGGATTGGCGCAAGCGTGCCTCTTCTTCAACGGCCATTTTGGCTTGCTGCAAGTGTTTGGCAAAAGTGGCAACTTCACGGGTCATCGGGGCGAATAGGCCTTCCCTGGGCAGCTTGGATGATTCAAGGTCGGTTCCCAATCTCAACTGCTTCATCCACTCCGCCATCTGGGCAATAGGGCCGCCCACGCTCCAACGCACAAGCAAAAGCGTGACAAGGGAAATCAAAATGGTCTGGATCAACACGCGCCAGAAGGTGCGCCGCCAGATTGAGCCAAGATGGGCCTGGATATAGGCGGCATCATGGAATAAAACCAAAGCGCCTGACACCTGGCCCTTCTCTATGCCCAAAGGAAGGCTGTAGATATGCATCTCTTTATTGTCGATGCGCCCAAATTGACCTACGTCTATTTTCTTCTCCATTGATTCCCGAACAACCGAGGGCGCTGTCGGCAGGACAGATGTCAAATGGGAGGTTACAGCCAGAGGGCCGGCATTGAGGTCATAGATGGCCACCCCGGCCAGACGCTCCCTATTGCCGAATTTTTCAACCAATCGCTCGATTGTTTTGGAAGGGCCCTTCCTCAAATGAGGCTCGATGGCTTCTTGCAAACTTTCGGCCAGCAAACGCGATCGGCGCTCCAATTCATCCTGTTGCTTGGCTCTCTCTTGGCGGACATGAAGATAAGCGGAAAAAAAGGCCACAGAGGCCACAACAATAACAAGTGCGGTGATGAAACGATATGTGATACGCATATCCCTATAAACTAAAAAACCATCCTATGCACCTTTCGATGCCTAAGATGGCGGCCCGACCATCCGAAAACCTCTAGAAATTCGTTTCTAGACCCTTGAACTCAACAATTCTACTCATTCTTGCAAGGCGGATCAAAAATGCCTTTCTTACGGCCGGCACTTGCGGCAAGGGGCCAGACCTCGATCAAAGGCTTTGCCGCGATCAGCGACTTGGATGCGGTTTCTCTTGCCGATTTTTTTGGCGAATTCGCAAGATGGCCGGTGAAAGGCGCGGCCGCGCGCCGAAAACACATACGATGACTCCGGATCCACAGGCACGCCCCAAAGCCCGGCTTTCTCTTCCCTGGCTCGACGCTGAAACTTCACGAACTGTTCCGTATGCTTCAAATTAGGCGGGATCGTATACACGTAAGCGTAACCCTGTTTCAGGAGCTCGGCGTTGACGAACGTTCCGTCCTTTAAATAGACATAAGCCAAATGCCGTCCATAGGCGTCGGTTTTCTCAATATCGTATTCGAGCCGTATCTTGCGGCCGGCGACCATGCTGCGATTAAAATCCGTGGCTTCCTGGTAATAAGGCCGGTCTTTTTCAGGGGTGTCGACGCCGATATAACGAACGCGCGTTCCATCGCTGAGAATGATCGTGTCGCCGTCGATGGCTTCCCGCACGATAGGCCCACGCTGACACGAAGCCAGCGCCATCGCGAAAAAAATCAGTAGCGATCGATTTAAGCGAAACAAACGCTTTCTTGGCGCGCTTCGCGGCGCGTGATTTCGCCGATAGGAACAACTTGGTCGCCCAGGCGCCGGGCCAGCTTAGGCCAGCTTTCTTGACCGATCACAGCGACCAAACCGATGCCCATATTCCAGACTCCGCAGGCCTCTTGATGATTAAGGTTCGACTTTTTCTGCAAATACCCGAACACGGAAGGGACGGGCCAGGACCCCCAGCGAAGAACGGCCCGGCAGTTTTCATTCATGGCTCTGGGCAATTTCTCAATAAAGCCGCCGCCGGTGATATGGGCCAATGAACGGATCATCCCCTTTGTTTTTTGATCGGCCAGCAACGGCCTGATCTCTCGCTCGTAAAGCCGCGTAGGAGCCAACAGCTCTTTTGCCCTGGCTCTGACTTCGGAACCCGTCAAAATTTTTCGGATCAGGGAAAAACCGTTGGCATGCGGCCCGGCCGAAGGCCACCCCACAAGAACATCGCCCGGCCTTATTTTGCGGGGGTTAAGGCCATGATCGGCAATGGTGCCGGTCAAAAAACAGGCGACGTCATAAACTTCGGGCCGGTGAAAAAGCCCCGGCAATTCGGCTGTTTCCCCGCCCACAAGCCGCGCTCCGAGAACATCCAACGCTTTGTTAAGGCCGTGAAGCACTTGTCCGAACACGCGTCTGTTCAACCGGCCCTGGGCGTAATAATCCAGGCACCACATGGGCCGGGCGCCCACGCACAGAAGATCGTTGGCGTTCATGGCCACGGCATCCCAACCGCTGATCCAATTGAGCCCCGACGCGCGCAGCAATTCAACCTTAGTGCCCACGCCGTCTGCTGAGAAGGCCAGGCGAAAACCATCGAAAGAAACGACGCTGGCAAAATGAGAAATCGGTTGTTTTGTTTGGCGGGCGATATCCTTTAACAGAGCATGCGCGCTGGAGAGATGGACGCCGCTGGCGCCGTAACCGACTTTCATGGCGAGGGTTTTAGGGCTTACCCCGCCGGTTCCAGATAACGCGAGCCCGGCGAAGTCAGAGGGACGCCGTTTTTACAAAGCTGGCAATTTTCGGGCGTGTACAGCTCGAGCGGATAACTGATCAAAGAACGAAAGGGAACGTCCAAGCTGGGAGTGGTGACGGTTCTGTCCACAATTGCGGCGACGCCGACGACTTTGCCGCCGTATTGACGCGCCAAGTTCACGACCTCCCCGGTCGATCGCCCGGTGGTCAACACATCCTCGACCACCAAAATTTTTTCCCCGCGTTCGATATGAAAATCGCGGCGCAAAGACATGGACCCGCCCGTGCGTTCGGTAAAAATAGCGCGGCATTTTTTGACGCGCGCGACTTCCTGGCCGATCACCACCGCGCCCATGGCCGGAGAGCAAACGCAATCGATCTCAGCAGGGAATTTAGCCGCCATGGCCTTGGCGATTTTGTTGGAGATATGCGGGTATTGAAGAAGAAGGGCGGTCTGAATGTAACTGGATGAGTGCATGCCCGACGATAAACGGAAATGCCCTGATAAAAGCGCGCCGTGCTCCCCCAACAGTCCCACAAAGTCGAATTTTCCTAGTTTGCCCATTTGCTTATGCCTCCCTATTTCTAAGATATAACAAAATTAACGCTCGGCCGTGGCCGCCGCGCCCAGCAAAGCTTCCAGCCGCTCGCGCGGATCCTCGGCTTCATAAATATCCCGGCCCACGATCAAATAATCCGCGCCCCCGGCCAAAGCCGCGGCCGGAGTCACGACGCGTTTTTGATCGAGATCCTTTTTTGGATTGGCGTCGAGCCGGACGCCGGGGACAAGGGTCAAAAATTCCCTGCCGCAGGCCTTGCGGATCACCGCTGTTTCATCCCCCGAACAAACGACTCCGTCCAAACCCGCGTCCTCGGCCAACACGGCCAATTTTTTAACCTCGGCCTCCACGGTACGATTGATGCCCACGCGATAGAGGTCTTTCTCCCTTAAACTGGTCAAAACAGTGACGCCAAAGAGCATCGGGCGATGAGCCGCGGCGTCGCGCTCGCTGACCGCGGTCGTCAACATCGCATAGCCTCCCAACGTATGCAGCGTCACCCCCCAAATGCTTTCCGATCCCGGCGCCCTCAGCAACGCCGCGAGGCTGGCCTTGACCGTGTTGGGAATATCATGAAACTTAAAATCAATCA
The DNA here is from genome assembly GCA_016180815.1 of Elusimicrobiota bacterium. Lineage (NCBI taxonomy): Bacteria > Pseudomonadati > Elusimicrobiota > Elusimicrobiota bacterium. Next base: position 77,843 of record JACPAN010000005.1, on the reverse strand, counting down.
TCACGCGCGCCCCTTCTCCGGCGAAAAATTTCAGGCACTCGGAGCCCCATTCAAGCCACAGGACCGGGCCGACCTTGTAAATCCCGGCCAAATCACGGGTCCGAGACACAATCTCTTTGGCCCGCGCCGGCGTGACATCCAAGGCCACGACCAGTTTGTTTTTGACGTCCATACCGGCCCGGGGACTCTTCATCAAGCGTAACGCTCCGCGTGAATGCCCACGGCCTCGCGAATGTTTTTAAAGCCGTGTTGAGCGAGCTGCGATGAAAGCATCCGTGAAATCCGACGAATCAGCGAAGGCCCGCTGAAAACAAAACCACTGAACATCTGAATCAACGAAGCTCCGGCGGTGATGCGCTGCCAGGCGTCTTCCGGAGTCAATATGCCGCCCACGCCGATGACCGGCACTTCTCCCTTGAGCGAGGCATAAAGCCTGGCCGTGGTCTTTAAGGCCGCGGCCTTCAACGGCAAGCCGGAGAGGCCGCCCTGCGGGGTCGCCATTGTATTGGTGGCGATCACGCCGTCAACACCGGAATCGCGCAAAACCTCGGCCAATGTTTCGATTTCTCCCTTGTTTAGAGTCGGAGAAATCTTAACAAAAAGGGGTTTGCCGACGCGGCCCAGCCTTAAGCCGATGTCCCGGCTCGAACGCTTCAAGGCGCCAAGCATCTCCCGGAGAAAATCAGGGCGCCCCATCAAAAATCCGCGCGGGGTATTGGGCGAGCTCACATTGACGGAAAAAAAAGCGGCATAGGGATAAAACAGCTCCATCATCCTGACGGCCTCGGGCATCAGCCGCTCAGGCGGCGAGAACAACATTTTCCCCAAACTCAAGCCCAATATCGGGCCGCCCAAATGCGGCAACTTTTGAAGGCGGCCGCGCACCGAATCAGCCCCGTCATTGGCAAAGCCGACCCGGTTGATAATCCATTGGTCCCGGTGGCTGCGGAAAATCCTGGGCTTGGGATGACCTGATTCCGGCCAACAGGTTACGGTGCCGAGCTCAAGAAATCCGAAGCCCAAGCTGGACAAGGCCAGGGGCACGCGCGCATTTTTATCCCAGCCCGCCGCCAACCCGATCGGGTTTGGAAAATCCAAATCAGCCACACGGGTATTTAATTCCGGATGAACGAAGGCATGGCGGCCGTAACAGGCTTTCAGCAGCCCCAAAACCGGCGGGACACTTTGGCAAACGGATAAAAAACGCAGCGCCGCCTCATGGGCTGTTTCCGCATCGAGCAAATCAAGGCAGGGCAAGAGCATCCATCTGATTAGAACAAAACAAAAATGACTCTAATATAGGCAGGATTGAGGCTGATCAATGACAATAGGACTTTAGTCCTATATTAACTAAGGTCTAAAGTCCTGAGATTTTGGATAGAAGCCATGGTAAATTTTATATAGAGAATGAAAAAATCCTTGTGGCCGGCCATTTTTACGGTTGTTTTGCTATTGAACCCATTGGCTTGGGTTCTCGCCAATGACGCCGCGCAGGTTCAGAATGCCTTAACCGCGCTGTTAGACGGTGCTCCTGCGACGGGCGCAACCATGCCCGCCTTCAAAGGCCGCAGTCCAAATAGAACCCCAAGCCGCGTCGATCTCCCCGGCAGCGCAGCCGCCCAGGCGCAGGAATTCGAACAAAGCGATCAAGCCGCCCCTTTGACCGTGCAGGAAATCGGGGATGACGATTTTGAGAATATCGTCGTAAAATCCGAGATTCCGGTCGCCGTCTATTTTCACGATCCGCGCTCCCCCATTTGCCGGCGCATGTATCCTGTTGTTCGCGACCTGTCCGATGAATACGCGGGAAGAATCCGTTTTGTGCAGGTTAACACGAGGGATCACACCGACGTGGCCCGGCGTCTGGGTGTCGACAGCGTGCCCACGTTTGTCTTCTTTAAAAGCGGACGGGAATCGGGCGATCGTCTCCACGGCATCGTCACGAAAGAGGCCTTCAAAGAACGCCTAAACGCCCTTCTTCGATAATGGGTGGGCCTTTCGGGCAATTTTAAACTACCCAAAAGACCTATAACTCAAATCCCGCCCTGTGCTATATTGAGATCCGTGAAAAATATTTTTCACACGTTCATCGCCCTGTGTTTTTTCTTCTGCGCGTCTCAATCCTCAGCCCAGCCTGATTCCTGCGCCTCGCCCTCCGTGGCCGGAGCCGATCTGGCGGCGGCGGACATGGCTTCGATTTACGACGGCGCTCAATCGCCCGGCGCCTGCGCGCCGGTCTTAGTGGCCTCCTATGACGGCTTACCGGGTGACAATTACGAAGAACGGGTTTATCAACAAACGCAGCAGATTCGAAAAGGCATCCTTGAGGACCGGGCCAGGGCGCATCGTGAATTAGCCGGCAAAAGTTGGCTCAACGTCGGGATTTCGGGCTTGGCCGTGGCCGGCTCGGTTACAGGCTTGACTCTAGGTTTGGGTCCTTATCCTAATCTCATGCCGATTTTCGGTTATGCGGCGGCGGGACTGCTGTTCGCCTTGTCCATTTACCGCGTTTATCAGATGATCGCGGACTGGGATAAAATGTCCACCGTAGATAAGGTGCTGGGCGTTTTGGGAACGATTTTGCAAATCGGCATGGGCATTATGGCCATTTTCAGTCCGGCCAGCTGGGGCTTAGGCGCGCTGGTGACGATGGGCGCCATGGGGCTGGTCTCCGGAATTGTCAATACCGTTGAAGCTGTGCAGCACGGCAATGAAGCGGACAAGGCTCAAGAAGAAGCGGATGCCATCCCGGCAGCAGCCTCCGACCTAAGTCCGGCGCCTGCAGAAGTCCGCACCGCTTAAAAAAAATGAATCGAGGAGGATATTCGACGAATATGAACAAAAAAATCGTAATTCAATTGATGCTGGGACTCATGCCCTTGCTGGCTGTGGCTCAAGCTGACAAAGATAATGGTGATCTCAACCGCGACGAAGCCAGAAACCGGCGCATCGTGGTTTTTCAAGCGGGAACGACTGATGACGCTAAACGAGCGGCCGTGGAAGCCGTCGGCGGACGCGTCAAAAAAAATCTTGGTTCCATTAACGCCGTGGCCGCGCATTTACCGGAAGGCGCCGCTGATAGCGTCAAAACCAACCCCAATGTTTTACGCGTGGATGAAGATTTGATCGTTGAGGCTGCGGTCGTCAAAGATTCCGTACGGGAACACGGCCGAGTTGAAGAACACGGCAAACCCGGAGGCGCGGCCCCCGCTCAACCGGCTCAGGAAACGCCCTGGGGTATTGCGCGCGTCAAAGCCCCTGAAGCTTGGTCCGCCAGTCAAGGCGCGGGCGTCAAAGTCTGCGTCATTGACACGGGCATTGATCTTGATCACCCTGATCTTCAGGCCAATATTGCCGGCGGCTACAATGCCGTCAATCCCTCCAAATCCGCGGATGACGACAACGGCCACGGCTCCCATGTCGCCGGAACCATCGCCGGTTTAAACAACAGCATCGGCGTTGTCGGCGTCGCCCCGCAGGCCCAACTTCTGGCTGTTAAGGTTTTAAGCAGAAACGGCTCCGGCTGGCTTTCGGATATCATCGAGGGTCTTGACTGGTGCGCGGCCAACGGCGGCAAAGTCGCCAATATGAGCCTGGGCTCATCTTCGGACAATCAGTCGTTCCACGACGCCGTGACCGCAACTTATAATGCCGGCGTCACCGTGGTCGCTGCAGCGGGCAATTCCGGACCCTGCACGAATTGCGTCAGCTACCCGGCCCGCTACCCTGAAGTCATTGCTGTCGCGGCCAGCGACTCATCGGATCAAGCGGCCGGCTTCTCCAGCCAAGGACCGGAGGTGGATTTGATCGCTCCGGGGAAAGACGTGAAATCAACGTACAAAGGCGGTGTCTACGCCACCATGTCCGGCACCTCGATGGCAACGCCGCATGTCAGCGGCGCGGCGGCCATGAAATTGGCCCAGAACCCGACGCTCACGCCCTCGACCCTGGCCGATGCGATGAAAACCAATGCCGATTTGTTGACCGGCTTGACCGCCGAACAACAGGGCTCAGGCATGGTCAATTGCCAACGGTTGACCGCGACTCCGTAAGTCCGTTTCATCTCATTTCAAAAACCCTCTCATGATGAGAGGGTTTTTTGTTTTGAGGAAAAGGCGCAAGGATTGCTATCTTGTGATCCATGCGCCGATTTCTTTTACTCATTCTCTTTAGCCAATTGGCGTTTGCCCAGCAGGGACCGGCCGATCAATCCTGGCGGCTTTCGATCAAATCCGAGCGATCAACTTATATCGCCGGCGAGCCCGCGCCGATTTCCTTTGAGTTCAAAAATATCTCCGCAAGACCCAAGCGTATTCGATTCCCGCTCAACTTTGAATGGGGGCTCCTGGTTTACGTCACGGCGCCGGATGGCCAAAGCGAACAATATTTTTCGGCCAAACATCTCAAAGCCGCGGCTTCACAGCGAAGGCCCCCTGATCCCGTCTGGATTGAACCCGGACAAAGCATCAGCTACACAGCCCACTTGGCTTACGATGTCCGAACTAAGACCCCGGCTTTTATGGAACCCGGACGCTATAAAATCGCAGCCCGCTTCCCCTATGAAGAAGGAACGGCATCGAACGCCTTGGAACTGACCGTTAAGGCTCCCGATGAAGCCGAACAAAAAGCCTTGGAATATCTTGGGGCCAACAGCCTCCTGCCTTATGTCGATCCCGGCGGCCGCCGATTAAAGACGAATTCCAAACAAGCGGTTAAAGCGCAGGAATTCTTAAAACTCCACGGCAAAAGCGTGTACGCTTCGCCCCTGCGCCTGGCTCTAAGAGACGCCGGGCTGTTCGCTCAATTAACGACGTACCCGGAAGACACGATTGATTTCAATAAACTTCCGCCCGCACTGCCCGGAAAACTCAAGGAACATCCTCTGTTCCTGAAAAATACAGGGCAAGAACCGCTGAACATAAAAAAAATTGGGCCGCCGGAGCTTCCTTTTCGTTTTAAAAGCCCGCCTAAAACGCCGCTCATTCTTGAGCCCGGAGAAATGACGGAATTCATGATTGTTTTTGAACCAAAAACCCCCGGGCACCGCCATTCCCTGATCACCGTTGAATCAAACGATCTGCGCAGCCCGGCCGTTATGAGCATTACCGGAAAATGAAAAAAACCATCATCGGCGTGGATATCGGCGGCACCAAAGTGATGACCGGATTGATTCAAGTCTCGGGCATTTTTCCCGGGCAAGTCCGGCTTTTGCGCACAATCGAAGAACCCACGCAAACACAAGGCCATGAAACGGTCAAAGCTCAGTTGGCCCGCCTGATCGAAGGCTTGGCCGGCCCCAAACTTGCCGGAGTTCAAGGCATCGGCGTAGGCGTGCCCGGCCCATTGGACCGCGAGAAAGGCTGCCTTCTTAAAGCGCCGAATTTGCCGGGCTGGGAACGCTTGCCCATCGGCGCGTGGCTCGAGCGCCGGTTCAAGCGGCCGGTGGCCGTGGAAAACGACGCCAATGCCGCGGCCTTAAGCGAGGCGCTCTGGGGCGCGGGCCGCAACAAACGTTTCGTTTTCTATGCGACCATTTCCACGGGCATCGGCACAGGGTTTGTCATCGATAAAAAGCTGTTCACCGGATATACCGGTCTCGCGCTTGAAGGCGGCCACCTGACCATCGATTTCAACGGCCGGTTGTGCAAATGCGGACAGCGCGGATGCATCGAGGCCTATGCTTCCGGCCCTTCTATGGTTCGCCGGGCCCTGGAAACCTGGCCCTCATTGCCCAAAAATCTCGACGCCGCGATGATCGGAATTCGAGCGCGATCAGGCGACCGGCGCCTGCAAACATTCATCGATGAAACAGCCCGCTACATCGGGCTTTGGCTCGCTAATATCGTTAATATGCTTGATCCGGATATCATGATTTTGGGCGGGGGCGTCGCCAATCTCGGACGGCCGTTTTTTGACGTCATCCGCCGCACGATCCCCCGGCACTCCATCAATCCTCAGGCGTCGCGCATCCCTGTTGCGCCGGCTAAATTAGGGCGTGAAACCGGCGTTCTGGGGGCCGCCGCCGCTTATCTGACAAATTGATCCTTCTACCCTGGCATCTTTTCCTTCTCGCCGCCGTTACAGGCGGCAGCCTCAGTCTTGGGTTTAAACTGTTCAAACGTTTAGGGGCGAGCCTTGACGATCCGATGGCTTTTGCGGCCAGCTTAGCCTTGGGCTTCGCCCTTTGCGGCTATAGCGTTCTCGCCCTGGGTCAAGCCGGCATGCTCAGCCCCGCGACTCTTTGGGTTATTGTCGGCCTATTGATCGCGGTCACCTTGACCGAACGCCGGATCATCGCGCAATTATGGCAGAAGGCTGCTTTTGGCGGCCTTTCACGTCCCGGAAAATTTCTCATGGGTTTGGCCGCGTTCTTGCTTGTGTTCAACGCCTATAGGCCTGAAACCTATTTTGACGCTTTGGTGTACCACCTTGGCCTGCCTCAAATTTTTCTTCTCGAGGGGAACACTGTCCCCACGGCTCGCCACGCATTTACACCTATGCCCCTTTTAGAAGAAATGATCCTAACATTGGGCTTGGGCACAGGCGGGGAACCCGTAGCTAAAATGCTCGCCGGACTTCTGGGCCTGATCGCGCCGCTTGCTCTTTACGCCTGGGGTCGCAGCTTAAATAAACCCAAAGCCGGAGAGCTCGCTACGCTTCTTTTCCTCACCGCGCCGATTATTTTTCGCAATATGACGCGCAGCCTCGTGGAACCCACGTTAGCGGGTTATTTGATTCTTGCTCTCCATGCGCTTCTTCGGACTCCGGTCAACAATGCCGGGTTGTTTTTGGCGGGACTGTTTACCGGACTCATGTTTGCATTCAAATATTTCGCGGGTGTCTGGTGCGCAACCATTTTTCTTTTGCTTTGCTGGCGCTTATTCAAGGAAAACAGAGCTCTTATGAGCCGAGGCCTGGCCTTGTTCTTCCTTGGGGCCCTAATCCCCGCCTTGCCCTGGCTTTTGCGCAATTGGGCGGCGTTGGGCGATCCGCTCTACCCTTACCTGAGCGCATTTTTGGGCCGCCATCCCAACCCCGAAGGCTGGGCGCATTTTCTCTGGGAAGCCCGGCATTGGCATCCCGGCCCGCGTTTCATCAGCGATTTCATGATCATTCTCAAAGGCAGCTTCGCCGACTTTTCCGGCGCCTATTTCATCGGACCAGGATTTCTTCTTGTCTTGCCTTTTGCCGTGAAAACCTGCCGCCGATCCAACATTCATCAGGCGCTGGGCGTTTGGACGCTGGGCAACTGGATTCTTGGTTTGGCCCAAACCCATTACCTGCGTTACCTCTCTCCCCTGCTTGCGCCCGCGGCCTTTCTCGGCGCTTTGGGATTTCATGACGCCGATAAAAAAATAAAACGGTGGCTCAAACCGGCCATCGCGCTGGTCTTGGCGTACCATGCCTTCTGGATGCTCCACGGCTTCCGGCGATCCCTCGATCAAAAAGCCGCGGTCGGTCTCGTCAGCAAAAAAGACTACCTTCAAAAAAAATTAGGCTACGAGGAGGCGTTGGAGTGGATCAATCATCATGTTCCCGCCGATGGACGCGTTCTCCTTTTGGGCGAAACCCGCGCCTATGGATTTCACCGGCGTCTCGTGGTGGCTACGGTTCACGACCGGCATCCCTTGGCGGACTGGATCGCCCAAGCCGCGAACGAGCAGGCATTGCGTCAAACATTAAAAGCGGAAGGCATAACTCATATCTTCCACCACCGGACCGAAGAACAACGCATCGCAGGTTACCGGACAATGCCTCTTGATGAAGCCGGCGAACGGCGATGGCGAAGCTTTAAGGAGTCGTTCCTGGCCGAAACCTACGCCGATGCCAACGTTACGATTTATGAGGTAAGATAAAGCGGATGTTTAAAAAGCTCTTTAAAAAATCAAAAACGATTTTAGTCATCGAGGACGATGACTCCGTGGCCCATACCATTGAAATCGCCTTAAACGCCAAGGGCTATAAAATTCTGCGCACGTCCAAAGGCCATGAGGGCATACGCATGGCCATGACACATGTGCCTCAAGCGATCATTCTCGATATCCGATTGCCCGATATCGACGGCTGGCAGGTATTGAATAATTTAAAGGCCACGGACAAAGCCAAAAATATCCCGGTCCTGGTGCTGACTCAGCTCAATCAATTAGGCGATATCAATACCGGCTTCGGCCTGGGCGCCGCATCGTACGTAACCAAGCCGCTCGATCTCAACAAACTCTACGCCAAACTCGCTGAAATCCTGGACGAGTAAAACGGCCTCATCCTAAAATTTCTTCAACCAAAAATTTCGTTTTAGCCGGGACGCGGGCATGGGGGCAGTAGCGGGCGATTAAAGAAAAAACTTTTGGTGAAGCTTTGATATTGAGGTATTTCAATAAAAATTTAATGTCATCCGTATCCTGAGTGTCGGCGCGGCCGGCCAGGCATTTCATGACGAGCATATAATCCGCCTTGGGAGCCCAAATTCTCAAATGCGAAAGCTCCAGCACGTCCTGCCTGGGCGGGTCGGTCAAAAAATAACCCTTGGCCGCGTCATTGAGCCAATCCTCGGGCAAACCAAATTCCTTGGCGACACGCCGCGCGGCTTTACGAATTTCGCCGGACGGCGCAAAAATGGCATCAATGTCTTTTGTGGCTCTTCTGGCTTGAAATGCCAGGCACATGGCGGCGCCCCCGCAGAGCCCGATTTCCCCGACAATATCCTTATCGGCAAGCTCTTTATTCAACGCTGCAAAAAGCCGCCGCATCAAGGGGATATCAAGCATCAGGCCCTCTTTAAAAAATTCTTCAACACAAATATATTGCGCTTCCTGAAATGCACGGGGCTTTCAATCAGGACCGACGGTTTCAAGCTGTCCAACCCTGAAACAAACCACGGTTCGTTTAAAGGGCCGACCCCGGCGCACCACCAAGGCGCAGTCAAACCGATCTCATCGCAAAGCGTTTCAGATCCCGAAGCCAACAACGCCTTTATTCTCTGAGGAGTCCGCTCAACTGGCGGTGATTCCACATAGGTTTGATGCCGATCGCGCCTGAACGCATCCACAAAATTAAAAAACCAAAGTTTCCAGGAACCCTCGCCTTCTTGGGCAATCTGCTGCGATATGGCGACGATGGAATCCGAAGGCGCCGCGAAGATGGATTCCAAACGCTCATCAACCGCCTGGTGGCAATAACCGAGGGTTTTGGCGACACGTTTTAGGGTAACGAGCGTGGGATTATGCTTTTTGGATTCCAAAAGCTGTACGGACCTAAAAGAAACGCCGGCCAACTTAGCCAAACGTCTCTGCGAAATATGGCGCTGCTCCCTGGCGGTTTTAATGCCCTGCATGAGAATAGTATAAATGACATAATATATTATGTCAATAACGGTAAACTAAAAATTATGCGTTGCGCCAAAATTTTACGGCTGCCGCCGGAACATTTCCAAGAGCCCCTGACCGGATAATTCGTTGGCTTTGCGGCCCCGAGTGATGGTTAAATCATCCTGTTGTTCGCCGGCGCGGGTGGCGTCAAGCATCATTTGATTGGCCTCGCTCCGCGTCATTGAACCCATATAAAGCATACCGCTGTCGAGCATGCTTTTGGCATCGGGACCGTATTCGTTCCTCACCCGATCACGATCCTGCTCCGGAATGTTTTGAAGCCCTGTTTCAATGATATGGCCGGCGTCGGCATCGGGATTTTCATTATCCATGGCGCGGGAAAGCTGCCAATAACCGAAAGGAACGATGTATTCCTCGATATCCCCCCGCCTCAAGGGTGGCAAGGGCGATAGGCGGCCGTTCATGATTTGGGCCGCGGAAATCATATGAGCCCCGCCCATTTCCATGCGCAAGTCGCGGTTAAATAACCGGAAGCGCACGGGATTTTGCCGGGCCGCTTCCTGGACCGCATAACGCAGGCCGCGCTGAGCTACGCGTTCCAAAGCCGCGCTTTGACCCAAATCCCTGACCACGGAGTCGGTGTAATTATTTAAATCGCGTAAAGCCGCAATCATGCGATGGGCCGCCTCTCGGGACGATCCCTCGGCGCCCCTAATCGCATTATTAAGCGAAGCAATCAAATCACGGTAGCTTTGCAAGGATTGAATCAGGGCTTGAGTGTCCACGCCGGATTGCCCGGCGGTGATGGCGTCGATCAAACGAAGCATCTCAATCAAGTGATCCAAATTTTCATCATTCCATTCTTGAGCGTCGCCGGCGCCTTGTCGGTAAGGCCCGAAAGCTTGATCGAATTGCTCGTCTTTAAGACGCTCAAGATCGGCGATTAATTCCTCGGCCAAGCGATGCTTGATCCGGGCTAAATCATCGGCCATTTGCTCGCGTCCGTAAGGCAAATCCTCATGCCTGGTTTCCTCAAGTTCAGGACGCGCAGTTAGGGCCACGGATACCGGGTGCTTTCCCCAAGTTCCCCGCAAGCCGATAAAAGCGCCCACATTCGTGTAGCGGGCATCTCCATAGCGAAAATCCTCGGCCCCCACGGATGCGGTCATTTGCACCAGCTCCCAAGGCGAAACATTGACATAAGCGCTTTTGCGGTCGCGATTAAATTCGATCCCGTCCCCTTCTTCATGCTCCCAGCCCATGCCGATTTGAATCGGCAAATCCTTGATCCTCGAGTTAACGCCCACGCCCAAATGCGCGGCCGTGGTCAACGGGTTAAAGCGCACAGAATGATCCACAATCCAATCTCCGGGAAGCCCCAAGGGCAGCGGTCCGTAAACAGCCGCTCCCAGATGAGGAGCGCGCTCGGCATGCACTTCAAAAGGAACCTTGTTTTCCCGCAACGCCATAGCGTCTTGAAGAATATATTGCCCGGCCGGAGAAAAATTCTGGCTCTCCCCCGCCCACAAAGCGACGCGGAAAGGCAAAAGATCGGGCCGCCATTGAGCCCCCAAGCTGACATCGGTTTGAAGGTTGGGGAATATCCAGGAGTGCTGCAGGGAAAACGTCGTCATCCACCCGACATCAAGGTCCCACGGCATGGGGTACATTTGACCCAGCTGATAAAACGCCGCGCCGATGGGAATGAACGCGCCGTGAAAATCGTAATCCACCAGCAAAGCGTAAGGCGCCAAACCCGTGCCCTCGACCATGGAATCGAAGGTTCGCTCAAAATCGCCCCGGTCATCCGCGAAGAATCGCGCCCTTGAATAAAGAAGCGCCATGCTGGCTGCTGCGCGCTGATAAAATTCGGCGTCATGCGCCGAACGCCAATCCAAATCCTGGTAAAGATAAGGCGAAATGCCTTGGATGCTCTCCGACGCTTCCTTACCGATAACCCCGATCTGGGTTCTCAGTCTCCACTGGCGGGCGGGGCTCAGATAATTGACCCCCAACGAACTCGCGCCCAGATTCGCCTGTTCGTCAACGTCCAAATGCAAATCGAGATTAAAACCCCGGCGTTCATGATCGCGATCGTCAAAAAGCGATCCCAGTCTCAACCAATTGTATTGAGCGTCCTCCTGACGAAAAGGCTCGGATTCTAAGCTTTCTTCTTTTGATGGAGCATCCTCGGCCATCAACAAAAACGGAAACGGCAACAAAACGGTGGCCGCTAAAATAAACCGCGCAAAAAAGGGGATAATGGTGTCTGTCACTGTTTTTATAAAACCCCCAAGATAAGAATGCCCACCGTGCCAACAGCTGTTGCCGCCACAAAAGCGGCCGTCAAATAACCCATGATTTGGCGAAATTCGATTTGCGCCGCGGCCAGCAGCGGCAAGCACCAAAACGGCTGAATCAAATCCGTGACCATATCGCCCCAGGCATAAGAAAGAACCAAGGTTGGCGCCGGCACACCCAGCGATTTCGCGGCTTCCAAAAGATACGGAGCTTCGATGGCCCATTTCGAGCCTCCGGATGGAACAAAATAATTCAGGACTCCGGAATAAAAATAAACGACCAAGGGAAACGTTTTCGGCCCGGCCAATGAAGCGAACCATTGCGCGAGGATATTCGCAAGCCCCGTGCTTTTAATGACGCCGAACATGCCCGCGTAAATCGGAAACTGAAGCACGATGCCGGTGATGGTTTTGGCGCCGTCGGCCGCGGCCTCGAGGAGGCTTTTGATATTCGGGTGAATCAAAACAGCCAGCGTCAAAAAAATGAAATTAAAAAGATTAAGATCGAAATTCCACCGGCCGCGCCCGATCAATAAGGCTAAATACATCAGCCCGCAAACGCCCAACGCGCCGTTGACCCAATACGTGCTTTCCAGCCATTGGGCCGGGCTTCGGGCCTCAATCCGGCGCTGGAGCGCTTCTTCGTCTTTATCCACCAGCTCCGTATGGAATTGGTCCAACGTCGCTTCCGGGCAGACGGCCACGGCCTGGCCCTTAGCCGGATAAAGCCGCCAGGCAAGCGCGGTCAAGACGCCGATGGTGATGAACGAAAGAATCAGATTCCACGGGGAAAAAATCGTCTGCCCGAACGGCACAACGCCCAGGCTCGATTCCAAAAAATGGCCCTTGGTAGCCACCAACAAAGGCGCGCTGCCGGATAAACCCGCGTGCCAGATTGCGCCCATGCCGAAATAACCGCTGGCCACCAAAAGCGGGTAATGAATCTTTTGCTGGCGCAAAGCAAAATAACGCGTCAGCACCGCGCTGCCCACGATGCCCAACCCCCAATGAAACCACGCTAGAACCATGGATGAGAAAGCCATGAGCGCGCAGGCCGAACGCCCATCCTTAGCCAGCGAAGAGAACGCATGAAGCCCTCGGCGGACATAAGGGCTATGGGAGACGATAAAGCCGGTGAGCATCACCAGGCTCATTTGCATGGAAAAGGACAACAGCGCCCAAAATCCGTCGCCCCAGGCCAGCACAATATCCCCCCATCCCGACGGCGTCAATGCTTTGGCTAAAGCAAAAACAATGAAGGTTAAAAAAACGGCGAGGATAAAGGCATCCGGAACGACGCGGCTCATCCAAGAGTTCAAACGCCAAACGATTTGTCCCACTAAAAAATAGTGACAGACACCATTGTCCCCTTTTTTATGCGGAGGAAACTGCAGCGTGCGTCCGGCCTGAAAGCTTTACGCCCTGGGCGTCATAAATCTCGATAGCGCCGAAACGCTCAAGCGGCCCGGCGATTTTAGCGGCATCACCCACGACGACCACAACAGCCGCTCCCGGATTCATATGTTTTCTGACGGCGGATTCCGCTTTTTTGCGGGAAACGCCTAAAATTTTTCCGCGAAAACGGTTGATTTCGGCAGCCGCCACGCCCAAAGAGCAATACTCCGCAATTTTATCCGCTAAATAATCCTGGGTTCCCTGAGCGATCGCATCAGCGCCGGCAAGATAATTCTTAGCCAGGCTCAGTTCCTCATCCTTGATGCCGGATTCCCGGATGCGCTTTAGCTCATCAAAAATCTCCGCCAAAGCCGGAGCCGTCACTTCCGTTCTCACCGCAGTCTTGACCTTAAAGGTGCCTGTTTGCAGATACCGCCCGATCGCGCTGCCGGCGCCGTAGGTATAGCCCTTTTCTTCGCGAAGCTTCCGGTTAAGCCTTGAATCAAAGGTCACGCCCAAAACCGCATTGCCTAAAACCAGGTTGTAATAATCAGGATGCGCGCGCTTGATGGATAAATGCCCTAAAACGATTTCAGACTGCGCGGAAGCCGGCCGGTCGACGATGACGATTCGCGGTTTCGCCGCAGCGGCGGGAAACGGCGGATTTTTAGATGCGCGCAAAGCCGGGGGCTTAGGCCGCGCCAGCTTGCCTAACGTTGCCGACAACAGCTTTTTGAGATCAGCCGGCGCCGCATCGCCGACAAGGACAAGGGTCCCTTGGCCGGGATTAAATTGCCGCCGGTAAATACCCAAAACTTCGCCTCTTGAAACGGCGCGCACTTGATCCGGGCTCGGCGAGACAAGGCTATAGGGATGCCGGCCGAAAACCTCCGCAGACCAGCGCTCATCCCGAAGGAATTCGGGCCGGCTGCGCTCATCTTTTAATTCCTCAAGCGTGTTGGCGCGCCAAAGCTCCAACTCGTTTTCCGGGAAAACAGAATCGGTCAACAGCTCAGTCAACAGTTTGAAGAAATCCCCGCTGGTCGCGGATAAAACCGAACCGCTCAAGTGAAAATAATCATGCCCGGCGCCGGCGCCTAGAGAGGCGCCCATGCCCGCCAGAGCCGACTCGATTTGCGCATTATTCATCCGGCTTGTGCCGGCTTTAAGCAAATGAGCCATGGCCTGCGCTTGAGCCATGCCGGGCCCTGTTTGTCCCTCGTTGAGAGCCGGAAACAGCAGCCTTGCTTTGATAAAAGGCAGGCGCTGATCGCGGATCAAAACAATGTTAAACCCGTTGGCAAGCCGCCACGAAACGATTTTCTTTTGCGTTGTTTTTTTAGGGGCTCCCTGAAGAGGCGGCTGTTCGCGCTTGGCGGCCTCTGTTGCCGGATGCCCGTTTCCAGAGGAAGCTTTGGGACGGGCGGCCTGGGCTTGCGTTGCGCCGGCCTTGGACGGGTCCGGCTCAACCAACAAAACGCTTTGTTTGCCTTCTTCAAAATACCCGGCGCCCGCGGCTTTCATCACCATTTCCCTGCTGATTCCCGATAAATAAGCGTTTAACTCGGACTCAAAACCTTGCGGATTGCCGCCGTTGAGATGGGTATAAATGCCCAGCCAATAGGCTCTGGTTTCGGTCCCCTGGAATTGATCGAGAATACCGGCCTGAAATTTTCGCCGGCTGCGGACCATTTCCTCTTCGGTGAGACTGCCCCCGGCGATAGCGGCGATTTCCCGGCGGATCGCATCAAGAACGTCCCGAGAATCGACGCCCGGTTTTAAATGCGCCATCAATCCGAACGGAGCCGGATCGCGCAGTGTGAATACATTGCCGAACGGCCAGCCCATGCCGCCGGAGACGCCCAAAGCCCATTCTTTTGTCTTGACTAAAAGCTGATGCAAACGGCTGTCGTCCCCCTCCGACAGCACTGATCCCAAAAATTCAAGCGCTTTGTAATGCGGGCTGCTGCGCGGGGGCGCGGGCCACCCGACCATCAAAACAGGCAGCGCGGCGAAGCGGTCTTGATAGGTTTGCTGACGCCCCCCTGCGCTTGCTTGTTCGCTTAAATCATGATGAACCGGCTTGGACCGACCGGGGATGCCGGAAAAATATTTTTCAGCAAACTTTTTGACTTCCTGAGTCCGCGCGTCCCCGGCCACCACCACGACCGCGTTGGCGGGCACGTAATGGGCATTAAAAAATTCCCTGATGTCTTCCAGCGTGGATTCATCCAAATCTTTCATGGAGCCGATCACCGAATGCTGATTCTCCCAACGCGAAAAAAGTAATTTGGGAAATTCCTCGTTTAACGCGGTCATGTATGGACGATTGTCGTAGCGCCAGCGCTTTTCTTCCTGGACCACGTCTTTTTGATTGTCGAAATTCTCCTGAGTAACGGCCAACGATTTCATCCGGTCCGCCTCAAGCCATAAGCCTAACGCCAGCCGGTTCGACGGCAAGGTCTCATAATAAGCGGTGAAATCCTTCATGGTGAAACCGTTTAAAACGCCGCCCTGGGACTCGATCAGGCGCATATGCCCGGTTTTATCCACATTGGCCGAACCCTGGAACATCATGTGCTCGAATAAATGAGCAAAGCCGGAACGCCCCGGCCGCTCGGCCCGGGCTCCGACGTCGTAAACAACGGCCACGGAAACGACGGGAACCGAATGATCCTCGACAACAACGACCCTGAGACCGTTTTTAAGAACAAATGTTTTAATCGGCGTTTTAGGCAGCATGATCTTGTTCTTTATCATAGCTTTCCTGAAAAATTTTGTCTTTTAACTAACGGCCTTTTGAATAAGGATGATTAAGGGGGGTCGCTTTGCCTCGCTGGTGCGTCATGATTTGCAGCGCTCCGGAGCCCTTGGCGCCCTTTTGAGGATCGGCGCCGGTTTTTGCGTTGCGAGTCAAACGGTTGCCCATGAAATGAGCCGCGGCAATTAAAGCCAACAAAGCATAGACCGGGAATCCGGCCAAGGTCAGTCCCCAGAAAAGAACGCTGAGAACGCCGCCGCTCGCCAAGTAAAGCCATCCGGTTTTGCCCGAACGGACTAAATGCACATAGTAAGCAACTGCGGCCAATAAAGCCAACGGCGCCCAAACATTGCCGATCAAAGCCGTAGCGCCGATCAAGCTGGTCACGAGCGTCGCGCTCCAAAGATCGCTAAAACGAAGGCCGGCCCCGTTCGCAGGCGATAAAAATTTCTCTTGAGCCATCCGCCTCAGGAAAGAGCCGTAAAGCCAAAATAGGAAAACCCATGGCAAAATCCAAGACACGCCCAAGGCGAGAGCCGCGGCGGACACGCCCATCGGCGGCGCCAGCAAGGCCAAAACATACAACGAAGGGGATTTGGGCCATGGGTAATGGCGCAGGAAAACATAACCGGCGAAGAGAAGGAACCCGCTTAGTCCTGCGGCCAATAAACCGGCGCCCTGCCACAGACCGAATATGGCCAGGCCCAAGCCCAAAGCCGCCCCAAACGCCTTGCTTCTAAACGGCAAGGTTCGCGCAGCCATCACAAAACCGGCAAAAATACCCTGGGCAATAATGAGAGCTAAAACAGGCAACGACAACAGAAAATAAAGCAAGCCGGGGCGCCCCATGCCCAATCTCTGCTCGAAATTTTTTAACAGTTTGGACGCTTTGGCATCCACAAGGGATTTTTTCCCGCCGGGGATAGGCGTTAAATCATTGATTGACTTTCTCAATTGTGCGGCCTCAGGATTCGCTTGCGCCCAAATTTTATTCTGGGCCCCAAAAGCCAGACGCGCCTTGATTTTAGCCGCCTCTCTCCAGATAAACCCAGCGCGTTCAACCGGCGACAAAGCCTGCCAAAGCGGCTTAGGCATGAATATTTTTTTGGCATCAGGATCGGAGAAATAAAAAACCGTTTCGAGAGGCAAGCGGTCGATCTGAACTTGGCCTAAAGCCGGCGGCGCCCGCCCGTCGTTGCCCACGATCATCAACGACATCTCTTTCAAAATTTCAAAAACAGTTTTTCCGGGCAATCCAGCCAGAGCTTCAGGCTCTTTCGCTTGACCAAGGAGGCCGACGACCTGATCGAAGGACGATTGATCGGCGACCGCCACGCCCATCGCCTCATACTCGCCGGCCATCGCGCGCAACACCATCAGCCGGGCGGTTTCTTCCCCCAAGGAGTCCTGAACGATGGTTTTCGATCTAAGGGCTAATCTTTTGGAAGCATCAGCCAATTTCTCCTTGATCTTCGGATCCGTTTCCGTCTTGTTCGCCGTCTCCATGGCTCCGGTCACGGCATTGATCACGCTGATCGCAGGCGTCAATTTAGCCATTTGGCGCACCGATTCAACAGACAATAGGCGAAGTTTTTTATCAGGATGGGTGAAATAAGCCAAAAATCTGTCCTGGATGATTTCAGGGCTGTTGGATCGCCTCATCAATAAAAATTTAGAGACATTGAGGATCAGCATAAGCGGCAGGCCGACCGCAAGGCCGAGTAAGAAACCTAACTTAAAAACCAAAATCCATAAAAAGGGCAATCCAAAAATATCAAGAGCCCCATCCAGCCAAGCCATCCACGCTTTTTTTGCTCCCTTTCCGAATGTTTTTCGCGGGGCCCCGGGCTCGATCAGACGCCGCATCGCTTCGGCGCGCTTGAGAATAGGCGGATGGCCGGCCGTCAATTCTTCAAGAGTAAACGCGCCTACCGGAGCGGTGTTGCGTCCGGCCACCAAACGCGACCAAATATCCAAACGTAAAAGTCCGCTTCCCAACGTATCGGGTTTTTTCGTCAACATGGCGCCGCCTAAATCCGCCAAGTATTCGCGCGAACGGCTCAAATACTTGCTTAACAGCCCGTCGGTAATCAGCAAGGCGATCAAGAGCGCGGTCGGGGCATCCATCAGAACCAAATTAACAAGCAGGAAAAAACTCAACAATCTGGAAACAATAAGAAAAAGAATGTCATGGTGGCGGATATGCGACAGTTCATGGCCCACGATGCCCGCGATTTCCTCCGGGCGCATGGTTTTTAAAATACCGTCCGTGAACAGGACGTAAGTTTTAGTCACCAAAATCGGGTGTTCGACGCCGGTGGCCGCGGCATTGGGAACATCCATCGGCCACAATAAAAGCTCCGGCATTTTCTTCAACCCGGCCTTTTGGGAAAGATCGGCGACCATTTCATAAATCTTGGCGTGTTTGACGGGATCGAGCTTAGGCATACCCTCCCTTCTGCCGCCCGTGATGCGCCGGAAAAGCTCCTGGACGACAGGCAGGAAAAGAATAAGACCGAACCAAAATACCGTGTTGTGAAACCCGGGCCAACCCATGCGCACAAAAATAGAGTAAGCGATCCAAGCGGAGATCACGGCGATGATGCCCAGGGCCGCAAAACTTTTGGCATTAAGCAGCCAATGTCCTTTTTTATAAGCGGCGGCGATCCTTCGTTCGCGGGCGGCTTTGCGGAGTTCGGGGTCCTTTTCCGCCAGCGCTTCAACGGCGGCATTTGCCGGCGGCGAACGCAGCCATCGGTAAAGCCCGTAGCCTAAGGCCGCAGCCGCAGCAACGGCCGCCGCTAAAATCAACCAGGCGCCTAAATATCCCGAGGACCAAATGCTCCAGGGCAAGCCCCCCGCCAAAGCGGCCAGCAGCACCCCGCCCATGGCAACAGCCGCGCTGTTGCCGCCCTCCAAAGCTTTCTGAATCCTTAAAGCGCTCTGCATCAAATGCGCTTGGCTGGCATCGTCCCAGCCGGTTTTTTGAATGGAGGCGGCCATGGCCTCCAGGATCAACATCAGGTTCTGACGGGCAAAATCAGCGGCTTCCGGAACTGAATTTTTGTCGTTCATCATAGCGACGAGATGTTCGAGATGCGCCTTTTGCAAGTCGCGTCGCATAGAGGAGATGGGCTTGGCCCGGCGGCGCTTGCCGGCGGCGGAAAAGACCTCGCTCCAGATGGATTTGGTGACGTTCAGGAACAGATCATCAATGGTAAACGCCGGTTGTTCTTCGGTGGCCATATGCCGCGACTCATGGATGCGCTGCAGCGTCTGAGGATTGAAAATATGCTTTAAGGCGGCTTGTCTTAATTGAAGAACCGTGGCGCCCCAGGGAATATAGCTGAGCTCGGTATCGCTATCCTTAACCGTCGGCAAACGCGAAGAAGCCATCTGGCGGATAATTTCCGGATCAAGATTAAATGATGTGTCCGCAAAAACTTCTTCGGCCAAGAAGGCAAGAACCTCCTGCTGTTTTTCCGCGGACACGGGTTCATAAGGCAGCTTTGCTTTAGGATCGCCGGGACGGCTCCTATAAGAATGAATGCCGCCCAAGTATTTGACGGCGGCGTTGACCGCGCGCCAATACGTCCGATAACCTTGGGACAAACGTTCGGTAACCGCCTGATAACCTTGCTCCGAAGTAAAAGGAAAATCCTTGAGACCCGCCCATAATCGCCGGGCCATCTCCGTATGCCTACGCGCGAACGCCAGCACATCGTCGCCCAAATCCCATTGCTGAATCAGAGGATCCATGCCCGTCAAATCTTCATCCGTGGCATAGGCCAGGCCCGGCTCCCCGGAGCGCGAGGCGATTTTAGCCAGCTCTTGACCCTGTTCTTCCTCGTTTAACCCCTCAAAGGATTTATACGCGTATTCGATGGCCCAGTAATCATAGGGGCCTAAATCCGTCTGCCAAAAAGCGCCCTGTTTTTCTTGCGGCCCCGCGATATTGGGCGGATTGTAGTCCATGACGGACGCGGAATGGACGCCTTTTGAATCCGCCATGTCTTCAAGATTTTTCCAGGCGCTGCCTTTGAAATTATGGCGCAATCCCAAGGTATGGCCGACTTCGTGAAGAATAACGTCAGTCACAAAATCCTCGGTAAATTGCCGGCGTATTTCATCGGTCACTTCACCCCGGCTTTCAAGATAAGCCAAGGCGAACACGCCGCGCTCAGCCGCTTCCCGCGCATAATTGCACGAATGACGCTGCGCAGCCTGCGCATGGCGGCCGCCGGCATAATTGAGCCAGCCGCTGACGCGCGCCATCTCAGCGGGAAATAAAACGCTGGCGTGATAAATCTCCCCGGTCAATGGATTGACACGGGAGGGACCGATAGCCGGAGCGCTCTCGGAAGCCATAAACCAATGAATCACGTTGTATCGGATATCCGCCGGATCGAAACGATCCTGGGTCTTTTGACGGCGGAAACGACCGGTCAAACGATTAATAATCGCTTTTAGAGTCCAAGCCTTCTTTTTTTCCTTTGTGCCCGCGCTGTCCTGCTCGTTTTGTTTGACTTCTTTGACTTGCACGGCGTTTTTAAACCCGATCTTTTCAAAAGCCTTATTCCACGCCAGAACGCCGCGCCGCACCGCTTCTCTGTATTCCTGAGGGATGGTATCGTCCATCCAAAAAACAATGGGCTCCTTGGGCTCAGACAGCGCGGCCGAAGGGTCTTTCTTTTCAAGCTTCCACCGGTGAATAATGGCGGCGTTGAGATTGCGCGCCTGATCATTGCTCCAATCCTCGAATGCCGTGGCAAAATGCCCGATGCGTTCATCCGCTGGGCGGGCTTTTAATTCGCCTTGAGGCAGCTCAGAAAGGCTGTAGCGAAGGCCGATATCGACATTTCTTGTGTCCGCCAACGAGCTTCCATAGTCGCCGCTCTCCTTGCCGGAGAAAACAAGCCTGGATTTGATCTCAACGTTTTTCGGATAGGCCGACACATCTTCCAGACGACTTAACTCTTTGTCAATCTGTTTGTTTCCATAAAGCGCGGTCAAATACGATTCAAGCTGACCTGTCAAATCCTGAAGAAAGGTCTCGTCAATCTCAACAAGCAGGTTTCCGGAATTCTTTTGGGCGCCGGCGATTTTCGCCTTGGCGATGACTGAGTCGGGGAGGGAGCGTTTGATGGCCTTGGCCAGGGCGCCCCCCGGCGGAGCCCGGAAAGCGGTGTTTTTGATGACCAACTCAAGATGAGGGCTTTCCTTGGGACGCCGGAAATAAACCAAGAATTCCCCCAACGGCATTAAGGGATAAAGAAAGTATTCGCCCGTGCCCCGCTCCAGAGTGGCGGACAACAAAAATGGTTTCTCCAAACGATCCGGGCTGATTTCCATTTGCCAGCGGCCCTTCTGTTTGGAGACTTTAAAAAACGATTTGTCCGGCCCGCCGGCGATTTCTTTTTTGGGCGCGGATGGCTCCAACAGCTTGAGAACCGATTCCCCCATCAAAACGCCGATCGTCGCCAGCATGGCCCCGCCGATAAAATGAGACAAACGAAAAGGATTTCCGTCGAGCATGTAATTAAACGCGTGCGTCCAGCCGCTAAGACCAAGAATCAACAGGCTCGTCGTGATTTTCCACGGACCGGCGCCGATGCGGCTCTCAACTCCCCCCTGGGCCCTTGCCGTCAAATTAAGCATCAAATAAAACGCCATGGGCACGAAAAAGAAAAGGAAAAGATCCGCTATATTCATGACCCACCACCCGGGATCGCTGACCGTGCCCACGGCGATCCAGTTGATGGCGCTGCCCGCGCCCCAAGTCAATAACTCGAGCGCCGAGGAAATGGCGGCGCCGAATACAAAACCCAAGGCAATATCGAGGGCGCCGGCAACTTTGTGAATATAGGGAAGCTCGGCGCCGTATTTATGGGTCAGCATTCTAATCCCGGCCCTGATGATGAGCATGGTCAAGACAAAAGGCAAGGTCAGCGCCAACAAAGAACCGATCAATTGCGGCCGGACATGATAAGCAACACCCAGCCCATCCGTTGAATAAAGCGCAAACAGTTTTGTTCCCGTATCCAAGCCAAAAGCGACAAGAGCCGCGGCCATGAAAATCAACATACCGCGGCTCCACAACATTTCTCGAAGAAACGGGCTTTTAAAAATTGAATTCCCCGGCGAACGGATTTTGGCAAGAATCCAACGAACGATAGGGTAGCCGATGACCATTGTCGCTATGGAAACAGCGACGCCTAGAATAGCGCCGCCCGCGCCGTAGAGCTGATAACCGGTAAAAGCCGCTAACGCTGCGATTGAAAAACCGGCGATCATCGCCATGATCTCGATCAGAACAAAACCGCCGTTTCTAACGCCGCTGCGCCTGGAGCCGCCTGAAGCCGACGGCGAAGGCCGGCCGGTTTCCCCTTCCATGCCTGAGCGTAAACGGGCCAAATTCCCCATGGCTGAACGAAAAACATCAGACTCCTTCGCGCTTTGAACTTTTACCTTGGCCTGCATCCTGAGCGACTCAAGAACTTTGGGGTATGCCTCTTGTCCCCATCCCCTTGAAATATCGCTCCAACCTCCCACCCAGCGAACCATCTCGGCAAGCCCGCCCGGATAAATCTGATTATTGACAAGGAAGGCGATCCAGCGGGCGCGGGGCAACTCATAAACCCCTTTGGTATCGGTCAAGCGTTTTGCGAACGCTTCATTGAATTTTTGGCGCAAGTTTTCAGGAATGGGAAAACGCAGCGCCATGGCTTCAAAACGCTCGGTCGGTGAAAATGTCTCGTTTTTGGGCAAAGCATCGATGATCTTGCCCCAAACAACATCGAGTTTTTCCCCCAACGCCGCATTCCAATAAGCCCAGTCCACGACGCTGTCCACCCTGTCACCTCCATAACCGCGGGAGGCTTCGATCATGGCTTTAATGCTGGGCCGGAGGTTCGGCCACTCATCCGATCTCTCGGCAATGGCGACCAGGGCTTCATAAATTTGCGAAACCCGGGCTCTTGACTGACTGGCCATGGCAATCAGGCGCTCGACTTGCTGCCGATTCAATCCATCGGAACGAATCCAAGCGGCCAAGGCCTTGTAGTATTCCTCACGATTGGAATAATAAGGCTCCTGCCCCCGGCCCCAAAGGCCGAGGAGAAGGTCAAAAACCTCTTCCCGTTCTTCGGGAGGAATAATCGGCGCAAGATAGCCGACATAATTAACCAGATTGAATTCTCTTTCCTTGACGCTCCGGCCCTCATCTAAACGGGCATAAATTTTTTTCATTTTCTTCTTCCAAACACCCAAATACCGCCGTATTTCTTGTTGAGGTAAAGAATCCTTGGTAAGGACCAGGGCCCGGTCCAACAATTCCACGGGAACGCCTGCAAGATTCCCTTTGAAAGCCGCGTGAACCCAGCGCCTCGTCATCCGGATCGCGGCCGGTGTCTTTTGCGGAGGATCAAGATACAACTCATCAGGCCTCGGCACGCGGCGCATGCGGGCTAAACCCTGCGCGGCATAAACACCCCAAGAAGTTAAAACAATGAGTTGGGCGACGATCTCAAGAACAATGATAAAAACGCGCCCCGGCCATCCCCAGGCGGAAGACGGCCAAAAAGCCGGCAAACCGGTGAACGAAGCGTAGATGGAAAAACCGCCCAGGAAAAGCAAAAACAAAGACAAAGCGACCATGCCCACGACATTGGCGATGATGAATCGCCGTTGGGTTTTCATGGGTTTGACCAGGTTTCTCGATACCTGGCTCCACCGTTCGCCGAAAATTCTGGCGGCTATCGGCGTATAAAAACTGGCCGGCCAGGAAGGGCCGCTGCGATTCCAGATCTGCCGCAGCGCGCCGTCGAACTCATTCTTTGAAAAATCGCGCAATGATTTCAAATGGCCGTCCGTGACCAACGAAGGATGCCGCTCGAGCAAATCGAATAAATACGCGTATTCTGTTCCCTGCGAAGTCGGCAGAAAACGGTTGGCGGCCATCAGCTCCTGCATGGCTTCTTTGGGCAGCATTTCACCGGCCAAGTGCAGGCCGACAAGCCGGTTGACCGTTTCTTTAGCCGATAGAAGTCCGACCGTCAGTTGGCGCAATTCCTCAAGCTCTCTGGGATAGTCTTGAGTCAAAAATAAAAACATTTTGTCCGGAGACGAGCGGGCATCGGCGACGGTTAAAGGCGCCTGGACCTTTTTTTCTTTAGAGTCCTTGTTTGGCTCGGTCTCATCGATACGCCCCATGGTTTCGTCGATCCGCCGCTTAAACGATAGGCCGCCTTGCTCAACGGATGCAGAATCTTTTTGCTCCTTCGTTGCCGTGGTATTCTCTTTAGCCTGTGGCGGCGGTTCCGGCAACTCTTGAAGCGGCATCTCAAGCCAAAACTCCCAAACGCCGTCCTTATCGGATTTATAACCGAACAAGGCGTCCGGGATTTTTTCGATCAAATGCTTGACTTGAAGCATATCGAGATTCGCCTCTTTGCCTTCATTCTTGAGTTGGCCCCCGCGAGCCCGCACCGCCTGCTCATCAGTCATGGGAACGGAAAAATGATCTTTAAAAAAACGCAATAGACGCTGCTCGTCGGCGAAGTTAAGCCCCATAGGAATGCGCAAAGAAAAAACAACCGCCTGGCCGGCGTATTCGGGTTGGCCGTAGACGAATTCGATTTTTTTGCCCGGCGTGGCCAATCCTGCGAACGCTTCAAGCCAAGTCAAGACAGTTTCCAAAGAATCCGGACTTGTCCAACGTGATTGGGCCTCTTTGCTGAGATCAGACAATTTGGCTTCAAGCGCGGCATTTTTACCATCCTCAGCCGTCTGCTCCCAGCTCAAATCCCCCGAAATGCCGGCCATTGCAGAACGTCCCTGCACCATCTGGCGCTCATATTTATCCATCTGGCTCAACGATGTGTTAATTGCCGGCGCCAGGGTGTTTGGCCTGAACGCGCCCAGAGGATCCTTAAGTTCGATTTGAACGCGCCCGGGGAAAAGAATGGCCTCAAAAGCGCGCATGTCTTTGGTGATGCTTGAATTTTCTTTCAGCGACTCTTCAAGGAGGGTTCTGAGCTTGGCGCCTACCGGTCCCTCAGGCAGCGGCATCAGATCGAGTTTGGGAGGCGGATTCGGCTGCAAAGCAAAGTCAAGCCTGCCCTCTTTCAATTCCACATTAACGATGCCCCCGTTGATCAAAAGCCCTTCCTTTCGTTTCTGAAGAATGAAATCAGCCAACGGCGTGGTTAAATTCTGTTCAATAGCGCGTTTAATCGGCCGGGCGCCGTATTTTTTATCAAAACCGATTTTAGCCAGCCAAGCAACCGTCTCCGGGCTCACGTCCAAGGCCAAATCCTGATCCCTTAAGCGCAGGTTTAAACCCTTAAGAGCGATACGCGCGATCGCCTGGGCCTGGGATTCATCCAAAGCATTAAACTCGACGATTTTATCGATGCGATTAATGAATTCCGGACGCAGGCGCTGTCTAATGGCTTCCATCACATTGCCGCCCGCCCCTAAATTGGAGGTCATGACAATAACCGTATTTTTGAAATCAACGGTATTGCCTTTGCCGTCCGTCATACGGCCGGCATCAAGCATCTGAAGAACCGCATCCAGAACCTTGGGGTGCGCCTTCTCGATTTCATCAAGCAAAACAACGCTATAAGGCTTGCGGCGCACGGCTTCGGTCAACTGGCCGCCCTGATCGTAGCCCACATAACCCGGAGGCGCACCGAATAGGCGCTGGACCGAAAACTGCTCCATATATTCTTCCATGTCGATGCGGATAACGGCATCAGGGTCGTCAAAGAGAAACTCGGCGAGTTGCCGGGTCAACTCGGTTTTACCCACGCCCGTGGGCCCGGCAAAAAGGAAACTGCCGATGGGTTTGCCTGGGTCCGAAAGGCCGGCTTTGTTTTTTCTTATTGTGTCGGCCAAAGCCTTAATCGCCTCATCCTGCCCGACGATACGCTCAGTGAACCAAGGCTCCATTTTTTCCAGACGCTCATAAACATTGTCCTCCAGGCTCATGGAATCAATGCCCGTTTCCTGGGCTAATTTGCGGGCCACGTCTTCCTTGGTGACGCTGCGCAAGGCAACGGTTTGCTGGCGCGCCTCCAGAGAAATAATGGTTTGATAAATCGTGACGATTTGATTGTACAGGCGAATTTGCTCGGCCTCGCTGCTCTTAGGGTCTTTTTTGAGCGCGGCGTAACGCTCGATCAAAATCCTCATCCTGCCCATCAGCTGATCGATTTGCACTTCAAGGCCGTCCCGCTGAACCTCAGGCTTGATCTCCGTCATCACCGACTCAAGAAGCAGGCGTGCCTTTCTGGGTTGAAAACGCTCGGGTAAAAACCTGTTGGAAAGGCGAACCGCGGTCCGGATTGCGTCCGGCTCCACTTTAACGCCGATTTTTTCCTCTAAGTAGCCCTTGATCCCTTCCATAATTTCAATGGTTTCATCTTCGCTGGGTTCTTCGATCATCACGGTCTCAAAACGATCGGCGAAAGCCGGATCCTGTTCAACATATTTGCGGTATTCGCCCAGCGTGGTGGCGCCGATGACCGTGATTTCGCCGTTTCTTAAAGGGGATTTAAGAAGATCGGGGATGGAATTTCCGGTCGCCGTGTTTTTCAAAAGGGTATGCAGCTCATCAACGAACAGAATGACATTGTTTTTCGTCTTAGCCAAAACATCCCGAAGCATGATCAAACGCTCCTCGATCTCGCCGCGCACGGCGGTGCCCGCGGCCAAACGCCCCACGTCAAGCTCTAAAATGCGCCGCCCCTTCAAGCCCGGCAAACGATTCTCATAAAGATATTTGGCGACGGCCTCCACCCTGGCTGTTTTGCCCACGCCTTTATCGCCTAACAATAACGGGTTATTCTGAAAACCGGAAGGCTTAGAAAGAATAGTGACCATACGCTGAATATCCTTAACGCTGCCGATCACGGGGGCCATGTCCTTGGCGCCGATATCATTGGTGTACTCATAAAGAACTTTAATTTCATCGCGGGTCAAGCCCAATGAATCAAGATAAGAGTCCAGGGGTTTGGGCGGTTCGGGAGCAAGGCTGACCGTAGATAATGCCCCGACGCCCAACGCAAAACCAGCCAGCAGCAATGAGCCTGCGGACGGGCCGAAAAAAAACGCCGCTCCCAGCAAACCCAGCTCAAGAAAAGCCGCAATTTTAGCCCAGAGAGAGCCGGCCATAAATAAGAAAAATAATGAATTCAGCGAGCCGCCCCCGCCGCCTTTTTCTTTTTTCTTATCGCTTGAACCGGCCTGCTCGATAACGACGTCGCCGGAATGTTTTTTTGCGGCCGCCGCTTCTTCAATGTCTTTCTTTAGAGCATCCCAAGCCCCGTATTTTTGATCCCAATCAAGGAACTGCTGCCAAAAGCCGCTTTGATCGAACAACTCCTCGATGAGCTTCCCATCCTCTTTGGTCAATGTGGTCCGTTTAAGCTCCTTAAGAATGCCTTGTCGAAGCTCAATGAAAGCCGCGTCGCGGTCCAGATTCTCCCCGCCCTCCAAACGTTTGCGCCACTCAACCAACTTATCCAGCACAGGGTTTTCAGCCGCATGTTCCGCCTTATGCGCATTGACCGAGGATTGCACGCGCTCATCAGCCTTGGCCAACTCCTTCATTTTCTTGCCGAAAGCGATGAGGATATCATCCAGTTCTTTCTGAGCTTTCTGCTGGAGGTCGCGGTCATTGGGATTGGGCAAAATATTGGTATCTTTAATTTCCCTTTCCCGCATGGAATTGCAGGTGCCGATGGCGATAGCCAAAGACCCCAAGGTCCAAATGTCGACAGGCACGACGCCGCTGGCGCCGCCGGCCAGCCATACGGCAGCCAAAAAAAATCCCAAAATTTTCGTCCAGCTCGCCGATAACCCTGAGGGCGATTCGGAATTTCCGCCGGTTCCAGGACCGCCGCCGTTGTCTTGAGTTTTCAAAATTTTGTATGGGTCATCGGCCAGATCGATCAAATAAAGAGCCGGGTTTAAATTGTCTTTAAACGCCTTTTCGATCATTTTGGGCCCCGGATAAAATCCGCCTTCGCCCAAATCCCTGGGCGATAATTCGGTGGTGAAGGAAAAAATACCCAACTCATGATAAAGCCAATCCCCCCATTCACCGGACGCCAAATAAAGCTCGGAGGCGGGCATGGGCCGGTATTTATTCCACCTCGCCATCGTTGTCGCTGCTTTCTCAAAAACAGCCCGGTCCTTAACATTGGCCACCGGATCGTAAGTATGGGAATTGGGATAAAGAACCAACTCGCTGAAGGAGTGATACGACATCGCGGCTTTGATATTTTTCCTGGCCTTGAGAAAATCGCGGACAATTTGAGTCTCCGGCTCCGAGAACGGTTCCGGACCCCGGTAAGTCTCATCATCAGGATCAGGCGAGGCGCCGGGACCGCCCCATCCTTTGGCGTAATTGCGGTTTAAGTCGACGCCCACGCCGCCGGCTTTATTCTTCTGCCTATTTTTTCTCCACCATCGATAGCGCCCGGTCTCGATATCGTGTTCTACGCCGTCGGGATTAACCATGGGGATAATGTAAATATCCCGGTTCTCCAGAAGATTTTTCATCGCCGGATCGTTACGATTCTCGGCCAAATGTTTGGCCAAGAGCAGACTCATTTCCGTGGTCAAATGTTCCCGGGCATGATGCGTGCCAAAAAAAGCGACCCCGGGCTTTTGGCTCGCGTGGGGACTGTCACCTTCCCTTTCGCTGGTGTTAAAACGAAGAGCCCAAATATCGCGACCCTCCACGGATTTCCCCAAAGAGAATAGAGAAATCAGATCGGAATGCTCCTTGGCCAATTTCTGAAGTTCACCGATCATCTCCTGATAGTTGTGATAGATTTCATCTTTCTTTGGGAAATCATCCGGTCTAAAATCAGACAGGGCTCTTGCGCGCAAAACATCAAACCCGCCCTCTCGAATGCGCGCGAGCGAGCGTTCATGCGCCGTGCCTTCGACAAGCCCGCCGTCAAGATCGATTCTGCTGATGGCCAAACCTGATTGAATCAGTCTGGTGCGCTCAACGCGGTCCTTGGCGCGGACAACAACCCAGTATCGGCCGTCTGATTCAACGTCTTGGCTGCCCCATGTCCAAAACGCGAGCGAACTGAACAGCCATTTGAAAAAACCAAGGAATTTATTGTCCGGCTTTCGGGAGGGAGGAATTAAATCGGTGGGAGAAGAGACGCTTTGGGAGCCGTCTCCGGCCGGCGGAGCCCTTGAGCCGTCCTGTTGAGGACCCCGACGCCCGCTCATGGTGAGCTTGTCGAACCATAAGCCCGGGGAAGCCTTTCGCTCATCCTTCGACGAGCTCAGGATGAGCGGCTGGTTTCCAACGGGGCTATCTACCTTAGGGCGCTTTTTTTTTATCGTGGATGAAGAAAAGGGCCACTTGGTTTTGGCTTTTTTCTTCAAGTTTTCAGCGGAGCCTTTCTCTGAAACCGTAACCTCATCAACCTCGACACCGGTTTCCCCTAAGATATTCTCGAGCTTATTCCTGGCCTGCGCAAAATTGTCTCCGTAAACCAGGGCATAGGCCACATAATCATAGCCGGACGCAGGCCCGGTGATTTTGTCCCCGGCTCTCTTGACCAGGCGCAGGTAAACGTCTTTGCGCCGCGCCAATTTTTCAAAACCTTCAAGCTTGGTTATTTTTCCGGCGAACGGCGAAAGCCACATATAGGCCTCGGCGGCCCGCCGCGCTTTAGGCAAACCGTTCTTATCCATGGGCGGCAGATATTGATCGATGGGCATGCCCATGGCTATCATGGCGTTTAACACGGGAAAATCAACGCCCCAAACTTCTTTGGCGACAATGCCCACGAATTCCCCGCCCATTCGGGTGTTGTTTTCAATCAACTGAATCCCGCCGTCCGTCACCATCAACTCCACATGATAATGGCCGTCCGGAAAATCAGCCAATAGCTTTTCCGCGTACTCCTTGATTTTGACCTGCTCTTGGGCTGGAAGTTGAGAGGGGTAACCGTCGCGATAATCACGAGGGTCCTGGGCGCTGACTTTTTTGTTGTCGGCGATAAAAACAGCCTTGATTTTGCCGTTTTGCTTTAAAACATCAACATCATGCTCATCAATGCCCATGGCCCGGTATTCGGCTTTTTCCTGAAGATATTCTTCAAGCACCACGGGCCCCATGCCGTCGATGAATTCCGGATAATACCGTCGTACCACATCTTTAGGCTGTTCGGAAATCCATTTTTGCAGCCCGAGATAAACCTGTTCCAGTTCTTCCTGGGATTTGACATAACGATAGCCTTTGCCGGAGGCGGCGCTGGGCACTTTAAGCACGGCCGGAAAACCCGCGCTTTTGCCCGCTTCAAGGAGCCGCTCCTTTATGACCTCAGGATCAGAGGAAGGCATGATTCGGAAAAATTTTGCCATGGGAAGTCCGGTCGCCTTAAGGTAACCCCGCATTTCTCCCTTGTCCCGCGCCGTCAGAATCAGCTTAAGCTCCCGGTCCGAAAGATACCCCAGCGCGTTGCGAAGGCGGGCCCAGGCCACCACGTTTCTGTCAAAAAATACCCACGGCTGCCCGTCGATTTTATTTTGATCCAGATAACGGGTGACTGTTTCGACGAACTCTTTGTATTCGCCGGTGGGATCGGTCATGGAAACCGGAATGAACTCATCCGCCAGAATTTTCCATGGGCTCTCCGGCTCATCCACCAGAACGATTTTGACTCCCGCTTTTCTTAAATTATTCACGACGAATTCTCTGCCGTCTAAACCGCCGATCATCATCAGGCGCTTGCCGCGCAACTCTTTCGGCGCCGGAACAGGTTGAATAAATCGCCGGTAAGCCCATTGCCCGGCTTTAAATAAAAGAAACGGAACAATGGCCCCCGGCACAGCCACCATCCATAAAACGATCAGCACGTCCACCAAAGCAAAACCATAACTCTTGGAACGCGAACCGGATTGATCGATAAAATCGAGCCCCGACTGATCCTGATTGACATCAAGGCGAATGACATCGCCGTCCTTCCATTCTTCATCCAAAATCTGATCGGCTAAGGGGTCCTGCACCCAGGTTTCAACGGTGCGCTCAACCTCGCGCGCATTGTAATCCGGGTCATAAGCGGCTTTGGCCAAAAAATCAACCGCTCGCTTCGTCCAAACCAGTTTGATGCCTTTGTTTTCTTTGACCGCAGCGGCCACTTCGGCCAGCCTTAAACGAACGATGGGCTCCATATGCTCCGGCGCCAGAGCATCAAAAGTGATAATCCCCTTTCTCACGCGATTAACCAGCTCTTTGCCCAATAGTTGGACTAAAAACGGTTCGACTTGCGCGGTTGAGACGCGGCGCGGGCCCCCGTCTTGCAGGCCTCGGCCGAACCCGATTTCTTTTTGCCTGCCGAAAAGTTCCTGGCCCACATTGCTGGTCATAATGAAGATGGTTTGGCCGAATTTAGCCGTGCGGTTAAGGCCGTCCGTCAACGTCCCATAGTCGAAAATTTGCAGCAAAACTTTAAGAACTTTGGGGTGCGCTTTCTCGATTTCGTCCAACAAAACAACGGAAACCGGATTCTTAATCACATCATCAACCAGCGTCCCCTCTTGCTCCTCCTGCTTGTTGCCCACATAACCGGGGGCTGAGCCGATCAAACGGCTGACTTTATGTTCCTCTTGGTATTCGGACATATCGCGCCGCAGCAAAGGAACTTCAAAATAATCCGCCAGAGCCCTAGCCAATTCCGTTTTGCCGACGCCCGTGGGGCCGAGGAACACAAAATTGCCCAGAGGGCGCTCTTTGGCCCGCGCCGGGACTACGCCCGCGGCGCGAAGTTTAAGCCTATTGACGACATCCTTAATGGCGCCATCCTGGCCGACAATTTTTCCTTTTAAGGCTTCTTCCGCAGCTTCCAGACGCTCGCGATCTTCAAAAACAGAGGATTTGTCTTTTTTGACGACGACAAGAGCCGTGCTTTCCTGGACTTTCGGCGCCTCCAAAACGGGCTCTGTCGTGCGTTTGGTATACCCGGAAAGACTCTCAGGGCTCACCCCGTGCGCCAATAAATGCGCGGCAGCCATGGCTTTGACATAATGATCGACATCCTCCGTGCTTTTGACAAACTCAAGGCTTAGATAAATTTTCCCCTCATAGGGGAAAGCGCCGTATGTTTCCACATGCTCGGCCTCCAGCTCATTTAACGGGCTTGAAAGCGGAACGACGAAAACATTATCTAAATCGATGGCAGGCAGCTTGGATTTTTTAAGCGTTTGATTGTATTCATCCAAACGATTTTGAAGCGTGGGCAATGAAGCGACGCCGAGGGGTATCAACCCAAGGCTGTTCGTCAACAGCTTGGCGCCTGTAAAGCGCCCCTCTCCGGAAACCGTCAAACCGAACCACGGCGTCAACGCCGCCAGCAAAGGATTCAGCACTCCTGAAACCATAAGAATAAAAACAACAGTCAAAGCCCAAACAGGGCCATGCTTCTGCATTCTTTCGTAACGATGCGCCCAACGCCGGGGAAGCAGGTTCTGCGCAATCTGCCCGCCGTCAAGCGGCAAAAAGGGCAGCAGGTTGTAGAAACCAAGCAGCATATTAATCCCTGCAAACATTAATACGGCATTAGTCGTTATCAGCGGAAAAACAGATTGAAGACCGAGAGGATAAAGGAGAAACAAAGCTAAGCCGCCCAACAATAAATTGACTGCCGGGCCCATGGCTAAAACCGCAATATGCCCCCAACCGCGCAGCTCTCGTTTTAAATGATGCTCATCAATGGGGACAGGCGCAAAAATCCAAGGCTTTTTGAAGCTCAAATTTTTATTGAAATGAGCCAAGGGGTTAAGGCTTAAGCGGCCTGCTTGTTCGGCCGTTCGATCGCCCAATAATCTCGCCGTCAGCCCATGGCCCAGCTCGTGCAGGAGTCCGCTGACAATGACCATGGGTATAAAAAGAGCCACATAAAAAAGCTTGGTCCAATCCATCGCCGATAATAAAGCCAGGCCTCCGGCCATCAACATCAGCGGCAGCACGGAAATCCTGGCTTGGCCGCGCTTGTTGGCCCAGCGGAATTTAATTTCCGCGGCATTTTTAAAGAAAGGAGCCAGCTCGTTTTCTTGTTTTTTGGTGAATTCCCCCTCCTCCCACGCTTTCAAGAGGCTTTGACGCTTGAACGTCGTGGCCGAACGCCGTAAGCTGGTCAGTGAAAAGACAATGTCTTGAACCTGGGTCCAAAGAGCCGGGCTCTTTTTCTTGGTGACGACCTTGGCTTTAGTGGTGTAAAGAACGCGCGCCCGGTACTTCGTGCCCGCTAACTCCTCTTTGTTGGCCTGTTGCGCGAAATCAATCAGCGCGTTCTTGGCCGCGTCTTTATCCTGAATTCCTTTCCTGATCCCTTCGCCAAGAGATTTGGCCTGAGTCGTGAGTTTTAAAAACAGATCGACAAGCTGTTGGCCGTCCGTTTTTTTGAGCTCGGAGCGGGTCGGTAAATTCTCGGCGGTCATGACCTCCGCATCATCGCCGGGCTCCAAGACTTCTTCGACGGCCTCATCTTCATCCTCGTCCACCTCTTCCGCTTCTTCATCGCGGATGACGGCATGGTCGCTATCCATGGATTCCAGAATAACCAAGGCCTGAGGCAACAGTTCGACAAAATTCGAATTCTCGATGCCGTTGGGGAATAAAGCCTGCATTTCCTCTTCACCCAGGCCCTCTTCGATGCGGCGGGCCAAAGCGACGGTATCCAAGCGGGCGAAACGCTCGTCGTAAACTTTCAATTCCTCCAGTTTGCGCCGAAACGCATACCAGGCGTCCCGATCCCGGCTTTTCTTGGGGATATCCAATTTCTTGGCGCCCATTTCGATTTCCAGGACTTTATCCGATCCCGAGATCGATTTGACCTTGAATTTTTGGGCGTAGGCCAAGAGGGATTCCCGCACCACGGAAATTTCCGGCCGCAACTCGCGTAAACGTTCGAACAGGCTGGCGACATGCCCCACTTTCTGGGCATAGTCATCGACAAGGGTTTGCTCTTGGGTGGCGGGCTGATTGGAGGCCGCAGTTTCGGCCTTGCCGCCTGGCGCTTCTGGCGTCGAGGCAATCTCACGAACACTCTCCTTTTCCTGAGATGGCCTCGCCGTTTCCGGGCCGGCGCTCTCAACAAACGGCGGGGCCTGCGCCCCCTGGCCTTCGCCGACATTAACCTTATCGGAAAACTGCTTATCCGCGGATCCTGATGGATCGGAAACCGAGTCTGAACCGCCTTGATTGTTGGGGTCGATTTTGCTTAACGCATTTAAAATTTCGAGCGTAGCGCGCGGCCCGCGTTCCGCCTGAGTCCTGCCTTCGGTCGGCCAAACATAAAGGTTCGGCATTCTCGGATTGCCTGTTCCGCCGACGCTGATCGCCAAGGCGCCGGGCAAAGCGCTTGCCATAACTTCGTCAACGCTATTGCCGGTCACAGGCAAACCTAGCCGTTGAATCCAACCCGGACGCTTGGTCAACCACTCCCAATAATTAGGAGTAAAAAAACTGTCCCCGATGACCGCCGTCTCTTCGGGGCGCTCAAGGCCCAGAATCTCTTTAATGCGGCGCACGCTGAGACTCTTGTCGAATTTTCCAAGTTCAATGTAAGGCGGCCTTGTTTTTGGATCTTTAGCCTCTTTGGCCCTAGACTCATAGGATAAACCCTTGGCTTTGATCACGGCATTAAATTTATTCGCCAACGCCATCAGTTTCTTGATATCCGTCCCCAATTTAAATATCAAGACTTTATGATAACCGCTCTCGGATTCTTTTTCCAGCTCGATTCCTAACTCAGCAGCCTTCGTTTTAAGCCCGCCGAGAGCCTCTAGAAGAATCGTCTCCTCCTGGCCGGGTTTTTCCCAGTCCCAAGCCTCCTCAGTGTGAATCCTCACCAACTCTCCATTCTCATCGAATCTCCAAATCTTGCCGCCTTTCTCTCCGGCGACGATCATCCCCGCTCTCTGTTCGGGCGTCATGGGCATCAATGAAGCAGGAAAGTCGTCTTTTTCGGCGCGGTCGCTGATCACGACGACCTGCGTCCGTCTATTAACCTTAGCCAAAGCTTCGGCCATCTCCGGAGTTATGGGTATTTTCCATGGGCCGATGGTATCGTCATAATCCAAGAAAACGGCCTTCAATTCTTTATTAGCCAGCCTGCTGGAAAGAACTGTCTTATGGGGTTTGGTCATGGAGGGAAGGGAGAGCGTTAAACCTGCAAAACTCAAAGCGGCAAGAATCTTTCGTTTTGCCGCATAGCCCAACGTATCGAAAGGCGCGGATTTAAAGGCCAGCCAAAAAACAAGCGAAGCGGCGGCGCTCCCTACGCCAAGCAACGCCCACCAGGGCAACCCGGCGACAACGGCAACGGCGCCCAGCAAAAGCTCAGGAAACGCCAAGGCCGCTATGGTGACAAGGACGACAGGGAAGAAAATATTGCCCGCCACTTTCTGCCATAAAGGCATAGGCGCTTTGACAACCGGGGCTTGACCCGCTTTCTGCCCCCAATTCTTCCAGCCTTTCCAGTTCATGAATAGGCCAAGACCCATGGGTCCCAAGAGTCCCCACAAAGCCTGCATCCCGATAATCCAAACAATGCGCAAAACGCTGCCGACGCTGCTGACGATAAAACCGGTTCGATATCCTAGAGCCAAAAGAATAGCCGTGGGCAACCCAATAGCCGATGCCAGAAAATCAGTCACTCCAAGCAAAGTCGCCGGGTTCTTGACATACCAAAGATAGCCGAGTCCCCCGAGAGCCAACAAAACCAAAGGCGCAGCGATACGCCAGTCGCTCAACGGCGGCTTCACCTGACGGCCTTCTTCCTGTTTCGCCCACGTTCTCCAGCCAAGCCAGGACAAAATCGTATAGACAATGTTCATGGGCAACAATGCAAAACCCTTCCCGGCGGCCAAGACGGACAGCGTGATGAAAATACCCCCGAGGGAACCAAAGAAAAAGCTCTCTTTAATTTTTCTCGTCGACAGCCAAGAGGAAGCAAGAAAAAAACCCGAAGCAATCCAATCCCATGTTCCCAGTCCCAAAGACAAGGCCAAACCCGCGCTGATAAAACCGACGGCGGTCAACCAAGGATTTTTTTTGCGATGGCCCACGCCGAATGCGATGAGGCTGCCCAAGCCGGCTGCGCCGACGCCGATCAAGAGCAAAGACGAGGGAGCAAGTAAAGCGCCGACTCCGGCGACAGCCAAAACGCCGATCACTTCCACGGAAGCAAAGCCTCGCGACTTGCCCTTAGGCCTCTTGACGGTTTTTCTGGAGGAGTTTTCAGCAACGCGCAAGTCTTCCTTGGGCATCAAGGAAAGCACAGGGCTATATTCAATTTTAAAGAGGTGTTTGATCTTATTCCACAAGGCATGATCGCCATGACCCTGCTCCATGGCCAATCTCTTTAATTTAGGCAAGTCCAAATTAAAATGAGTTTTGGAGTCCACGCTGTTTTCGTGAATCTTCTCGATCATCTGGGCGTTGGCTTGAGGATCGCTGTCTTTGGTGGGCAAAACAACCGTCTGCGATTCTTTGACGATGGCGATTCTGCCCTGAGTGCCCTCGAGTTTTTTGAGACCCTCTTTTTTAGCCGCTTCCAGCAGCGCTTCTTCAACCAGCAAACGTTCGTTCTCAAGGCCGCGCAAATGATCCCTTTGCACGGATAAATCATTCGCGGCTTTCTGCCATTCCAAAACTTTCTGACGCTCTTTGTCGGCCAGCCGAACGATGGGCTTGATCTTGAGCTTCTGCTGATAATAAATTTCGTTCTGTTTAAACTCGTCTTTAAACTGAAGAATTTGGTGA
Organism: Elusimicrobiota bacterium; assembly: GCA_016180815.1. Classification (NCBI taxonomy): domain Bacteria; kingdom Pseudomonadati; phylum Elusimicrobiota; species Elusimicrobiota bacterium. The sequence goes on along the minus strand of JACPAN010000005.1, from coordinate 41,255 downwards.
TTGACGCGCAAATCTTCCTTGGTTTGAGCCTCCACGCCTTCAGGCGTGACTTCATACCCCTGGGAAAACATTTCAAAGTCGTAAAACACCCGCACCTTGCCCTTAAAACCGGGGAACAGCTCGTTGACGGCGCGCACGTAGCCGACGGTCTGCGGATAACGTTTTTTAATGGTGCTGATCGTCGGCGCGATGCGGATGGTCTTAAAGTCGTGAATCTCGACGACCTCCGCCTCGCGGCCGCCTTCATCCTTCTCCTTAAAGAGCATGACGAAATCCGGGACGGCCTTTTCCCAAAACACGACGCCGTCTTCATCCTCGATGGGATAAAGAACCTCTTTTTCTACGGAAATCACTTTGACCAATTTGCGGTCGCGGATGATTTCATCATTGAATCGCTCCAAATACCGCTGGGCCCGTTTTAAACCGTCCGTTTTCCAATCATCAATCGTGAAATCAGGATTGGGAAGTTCGATGGCCACCTTGTTTTTCTTTAATTCAGCCAAGGTTTCTTGCCAATGCTTTGAATAAGAATCGGTGATTCTATCCTTGCCGAATTTCGAAGCATCGGGCTGTTTGCCGCGGCGCGCTTGGTCCATGACCCACCGGTGGAAATCCTCCAAAGCCAAATGCACCACTTTACCCACGACCAGTTCAGGCCGGGTGGAATGTTCCTCGCCGCCTATAAAGTAACGGCCGGCAAAGCGGACCTTGGAATAATCAAAGGTCTGGCGCCTGCTATGAGAAAAATACCCATCGCGGGCCACGGACGCGCTCGGATTGACCCGGGTGGTGGTTAGAACCAATAGGCTCGCCAACGGCGCCAGAATGGAAACAAGAAGGCCTAAAAGCCCGGATTTTTTCAAAATCTCAACGGCAGCCACGGGAATTCTTGTAACCCAGCGGCCGATTTTCTTTAAAAGCTTTTCGTCTTTTTTGACCGAGGCATAACTGAGGGATGAATAGTCTTTCCAGCGCCCCTCATCCTGAAGAACGCTGACGAGCTCGGCATAGCCCTCAGGGTTATCTTTTTTGGTCGGCGCCGCGACCGTAGTCTCATCATAAACCTCCACCTGATCTTCGTCATTAGCCACCAAGATCGGCGCGTTTCTCTCTTTGGCGATGGCGATTAAGGTTTCGGCTAAAACATTCTCCTTGTCGTTTAAGTCCTTGAGAATTTCCTTGGTTTCCCGAATTTCCGCGCCGACGGCGTACAGGCGGTCCACCTGCTGACGAATGAAACCGAGGCGATCTTTCTCGGGCACCGCAATTTTTAAGCCGTTTTTCTCGCGGTATTGATCCATATTGGCTTCGACAATTTCGGCAATTTTGTCCGCCTTGCGCATCCGGGCCGCGGCATCGGCCTGAGTTTGCTTTAAAATATCCAAAGAAAATGTCTTGCGGGAATATTTGGTTCGAAAAACCAAATTGCCCTCAAACTCATCCTCGGCCAATTCGGGGTATCCCCGCTGAATGATCAAGGCATACATCGCCTGCTGGAAAAACATCCGGTCGATTTCCGCATTGGAAGGCACCTTCAAATGGGTTTTCATGTCGACGATGGTCGTCTTGTGATAAACGCTTCCATCGGTCCGGCGCTTTCTCATGCGGATGGCAAAATCAGGAATACCCATGACGGATCTGCGCTCGCCGGTCGCCGGGTCCTCAAGGGATGAATGCAGAATGGTCTCGATAAAAATCACGTCCTCGGCGTCGGGTTCGATGATTTCCCCGTTCATCAGGTAATCCCAATAAATCTTCAAGAACAGCCGTCCGCCCCGGCGGTAATTCTCAACGCTTGAGCCCGGAGCAACGACTTTTTTGCCTTTGGATAATTCCTCGGCAACCACTTCGCGCCACATCCGTTCATAAGTCACCAAGGTATTGGCCAAACTCAACTTGCTCACAGGCTTATGCATGAGCAGGGCGCGATGAATCGTTTCCTCCAGCGTGCGATGAACTGCGGTGCCCATGACCAGTTGAGCGCCGATCGAATTCGGAGGGTCGTTCAAATGGGTTCTTAAAATATATTGGTTGATAAACTCGTCAAATTCATCGGGAAGCATCCCGTTTTTAAGGGGTTTGGGATCAGGCAGATCGCGCAGCATTTTGAGCATCGTCGGCGAATAAGGCTTCCCCGGACTTCCGGGTTTGGCTCTAAACCCGCGCCGTTGTTCCTCGGTCGGCGCCCGGTTGGTGACGGTGCCCGCTAACATGCCCAGCCCTAAGAGCACGGCCGCGGCCATCCAACCCAAGGCGAACAGCGTGCCGGCGGCCGCCAAAACCAGCATAACCCCAACGGTGGTGAAACCGCGCTGGCCCTTTTTGGCTCTCGTTGAGCGCGCCGCGCCGGCCAAAGATTTCTGACGTGAAACGCGAGGTGTCTGCTGGGGTGCATGTTCCTTTTCGCGTTCCACGCCAGAAACCTCCGACCGAGCCGGGGCGTTCGCGTTCTTTTTCTTGCGCACCGCAAGCCTGCCTAACGTCCCGGTATCCGCGGCCTTGGCCACTTCAAACACTTGCTCGAATTCCTGCTTGAATCCGCGAACATCCTCTTCTTCGGTCTCAAAAAGCACGTTTTCGTAATTAAATTGCTCGGCATTGTCCGTGTAATTGAACGAGCCGTTGACCAGCAATTCGCCGTCGACGATCATGAATTTATGATGCATCTTGTCATGAAGCTCATTGCCGTCGGGTCCCCCCCAGCGATAAACTTCAATATGGTTTTTCTTCAAAAAGTTATAGACGGAATCGGGCGTGGCTTGTTTGGCTTCCATGACCACGCGCACGGTCACGCCGCGGCGCTCGGCCTCGATCAACGCCTCGGCAATTTTCTTGGAAAAGAAAGTGAACATGGAAATATCGATGGAGCTTTTGGCTAGGGAGATAGCTTTGAGAATTTTTTCCTCAATGCCGCCGTTGGGCGAGAAAGCATAGGCCGGGAATTTTTCGCCGCGGAAGGTAACGCTGGGGTCGGGATCTTGGGGGGCGGTAACTTTAGGCTTAGCGGTCCGGTTTTTACTGTCGCCGGCAGCCGGCGGCGCCTCGGGTTGAATCTGTGTGCCCCGGCCTCCCTGCTCGGCCTTGGCCTCTTCGAACGTCTTGCTTCTGTTCCACATCCACTGCCAATACGCTTCAAAACCTTTGATCACTTTCTCCTTGTTTGTAAACACGGCGTTTTCATAATGATTGTCTTCCGCCGTATGCTTCCAGTTGTAGGAACCGGTGACCAACATCCGGCCGTTGAAGGAAGCGAATTTATTGTGCTGAATGCTGCGGCTGGTCACGCGATCGGCGATGCGCACATCAAAGCCTCCCCTTAAAAGGTTGTTGATGCCTTGATCCATGCTCGCTTCGTCTTTGGTAAAGACATGGGAATAATCCAGAATAACTTGGATGTTGACGTTGCGCTTTTTCGCCTCGCGCAAAGCCCTCATCACCTGGGGCAAGTCAAAATCGTAAAGGGCGATTTTGATGTATTCGCCCTCCTTCGTCTGATTGATGGCCTCGACCAACAGCGGCGCGACTTTTGTGCCCGGGCGAAAAGCGAAGGACGGGAATTTCTTGCCGTTGTATTCGATATCCCTGGGTTTTCCGGTGGGCAAATCAAGGTCGACTTCGCTTTCTTTCTGCTTGATGATGCTTTGATAAAGAAGGGCGTTGGGGACGCTGACGATTTGACTGTCTTTGCCGCCTGTGCGCAGCAGAGTCTCGCTTAATTTTTGGCGGACAACGATGCCGGAGTCCGTCCCGATCGCCACCCACTGCCCGATCCTGACTCGGCCGGTCACCATCAGTCGCACGCCGTAAATAATATTCTTGATGGTGTCCTGAAGAGCCAAGGCCAACGCGGCGCTGGCTACGGTGCTGATCGTGGCTACGGCCGTGGGGCTGACGCCCAAAACAACCAAACCGACCAGAATGCCCAAAACCCAAACGACAACGCCGGCCCCTTGAACCAGCCGCTCCTCAAGATCGCGGGGAAAATTGGATTTATCCAAGAATCTTTTGACCAAAAGCCGGACTCGCTTAGCCACAAAACGCGTAACTAAAACAACAAGGATGGCCCCGCCGATGCGCATGATCAAATCGGTCGGGATCAAGGTCGTCAGCGCCGACCACCAAGCCCCGGCGCCGCCCGTCAAACCTTGAGCGCCGGATGTGGCGCCTTGCGCGTCGCCGCCGGCGAAAAGAATGCCCGGAATCAAAATCCAAGGAAGCCACCCTGCGGCGCCCGGACCCGAACGTTTAATTCTTTGCGCCAAACGCTTTAAGAATCCGGGTTTGGAAGGTTGCTCTTGCTGCTGGTTCTTCAATTGCTCGGCAAGCTGTGCGGCTTTCTTGACAAAAACCAAATCGATGGATCCCGCCTCGCCGGCTGCGCCCTGCGCCTGATGGCCGCCCCCGACAAAATGAGCCATGCTCTCCAAGGTATCCGCCAATCGTTCTTTCTGCGCCTCGCTTAAGCGGCTGTTTTCAAAATCGGTCAGAGCCTTGATATAAGCGATTCTGGCGTTGGCTGTTTTGGCGCCCTCAAAGGCATCCCAAAGAACTTTAGGATCCGAAGATTTGAAATACCTGGCCAGCGTCGCTTGGATGCCCTCGGTTTCTTCGGCATCGGGAGTAAGGTCTTTCATCCAGTCATCAACCCTCGAGCCTTTGACCTTCTCGATCCAATACTGAAGTTTGGACAACTTGGGATAAATGAGGGCAGTATATACGGTCAACAGCACGGCCCCGGCCACGATCACGGCAATGGCCCAGTGGGATTGCCAGAACAGGCCGATGGTCACATCTTTCGGAAGCAAGGCTTTCAAAACCTTATTGCTGACGATCACGCCCAAAAACGTCATGGAAATTAAAGCGGCCGCGGCCTTGCCCTGATCTTTCTTGGGCACAACCGCATTGTCTTGAATCAACGTGCTGGCCAGAAGACCTTCGATGCCTTCATGGAGAATATAAGAACCGATCATGGCCGCAGCCACCGCCAGACCGGAAACCCAAACGGGCAGATAGCTGCCTACCGCCAAAATCAAAAATGTGAGCGGGAACAGGGCCACGAGCCGAACGATTTTTAGAATTCCGCTTACCGAAGAGCCGTGGATGCCCTTGCCCATGATTTTTCCGGCCACCATGGTTCCCAAATGCGGACCCACGCCCCAGGACAACAACAGGGAAAGCCACAGGGCGAAAACCCCAAAACCAACGCCGGTCGCCAAAAACAAAGCGCCGACGCCCAAGGATAAACCGGTCACGCTGATAATACGCCCGGCTGTTCTCAAGGGTGAACCCTGCGACATGATCTCAGCCTTCTTCTTCTCAAATTCCTCTCTGGCCGGATCTTGAGCCGGTTGTTCTTGATTTTTGGCCGCCGCCTGCTTGACGTCCGGTTTGCCCCCAGCTTCTTTGGCTTTAGGGATTTGAATGCCGAAAGCAAATAGAAGCGTAGCCAGCACCCGTAAGCCCACATAGCTGAAGAGAACAATGGCGAACATGGTTTTAACCGCGGCGGGCGTCGCGGCATCGGGATTCCCGACTAAAACCGCGCCCAGGGTCAAGCCGAAATAAGTGCCGAAATTGCGCCATCTGCTCGCCATGATATTGCCGGCTGAGCGCGCCTTGTCCTGGTCGCCGGCAATGGTATTTTGCAATCTGTTTTGAATGACTGAGCCGCCGATTTGCATGGCCAAGGATGCGCCGAACGACAAGAGCGCGAAAGCCAAGAGAGAAAATTTATCCAAAACCAGCATCATCGGAATTGCCGCAAAAATGACGAGCGAGACAAAGGACATGATGACATAGCCTTTCTTCATGTCGATTCTGTCCGCGTAAGCGCCGGTCAAGGGGCGATTAATGACGGTTGCGTACCAGGTGTAGTTCCTTAACTCTCCCACGCCGGTTTGCCCTTGGCCCAAAACCGCCATCAAAAAGCTCTGGATCATGGAGTACACTTTCTCGGCCACGCTCATGACAAAAGAGTTGATGGCCAAGATCGAAAAAGCGCGTTCCGGATTCTTGGAGAAATTGAACCCTCGTTTCTCCAACCAACGCTTCAACCAAGACATCGGACGTGAAACGCCCGTTGCTTTTTGCTGGGCTGTTTGCGAAGTTGCCTGACCGGTTGCCTGTTCATCGTTACGTTTCACGTCCGATGTCTTGGTTTGATGCTCTTGGGCGGCGGGCGGCGCGCGGGCTTGCAGCTCTTTAACTTGAGCCGCTTTTTTAGCTTTGTCCCGGCGCAGCATGATTTGACCCGCGACCAACATCGTTACCGCCAAACCAGCGCCCATGGCCGCCAACGGAATTCCGGCTACGCCGGCCGGCAAAGCGACTTGAGGCACCAAAGCCGGCAGCACAATAAACTCAATAATGTCCGAGACGTTAAAGGAGATCAAAAATCCGAGAAGCCCGGTGGCGAAAACAAGGGAATGAGGAGGGACATAACGCCATTTGTAAGGTTTCTGCGGGTTGCCGGTCGGCTCTTTTTTGACGGAGCCGAAAATATAGGAAAGAGTGGCGCCCAGTTCCAGAATAAAGGCCTTGATCATTCCGGGTTTTTTGGCAGGCTCGTCCTTGGCAGCTTCGCCGATGGGGGCGGCTGCGACACCGGCCGCTGCCGGAAGCGCCGTTTCAATAACAGCGGCTGTTTCAGCCGGCAATGCTACGGGCGCCGAAGCTGCCGCTTTGGCAGCCATCATGGCATCCATTTCTTTCTCGATCAAAAACGGAGATACGCTGCCGAAACCCAACAGCGCTTCATGGAAATCCTTCAGTGAGAACTTGTCCCCCAGGCGATCCTGCCAGCGCCGGCGCATCTCCATAATTTTTCTGTAGCCCAAGTAATAGGCGATGCTGCGCGTGGGATTCATGGCGACATCGAGGTCAGGTTCGTTTTTGGTATGAGGCTGATTGTGAACTTTCCTGAGTATCCCCTGGGCTTTGCGGGCCGAACGCCCGGTGTGAGCGGCCACGTCCGTCATCAACCAGGCCGCCCAACGCAGCACATCGATATCCGCCCACCAAGCCGACCGGGCATCATTATGGAAGCCTGTTTCCTGCATCAATTTTTGGGCATAAAGGCCCCACCCCTCGGATTGCACATTGCTGTCAGCAAGCCGGGAAACGCCGGAAAGCCTGGGATCGGCCTTGGTCGTGACCATCTGCGTATGATGCCCCGGATAGCTTTCATGAACCGCGGTCGTTTCAAGAGCGGCCTTGCTTTGCACGCTGCCGGGAGTCACATAAACGGCGCCCCTAAGCGATGAACCGTGCAACGGCAGGCTGTAAGCCGCAAAGGGATATTCGCTTCTTAACACCTGCGGCGTTTCAATAACGTCTAATTGTTCGCCGCGAACCAAATGCATCAAATTCTTTTCCGCCATATGCTTTTTAGCGCGTTCAATCTGCGTTTTATACGCGGCCAATACTTGATCCTCAGGAACCTGGTCAGCCTCAAGGATGTCCACAATCTCTTCCCAAGATTTTTTTGGGTCGATGGACTTGGCGCCTTCTTTAACCTTGGCCTCGAGCTGATCCAAATCATTTTTAGCCATGGCATAAAGCTCTTCGGCGCTTAAGGGCACATGCTCGAAAGCGAGAAGGCGGCCGTATGCTTCGTCGCCGACGGCCCACGCGCCCTTGGAACGCGGCAAAAGGTCGCTATTTAAAAACTTATGAAAATCAACGATCGCCGCCTTCGCCTGCGCTAGGGCCGCCAGCAACTCTTCTTTTTTCTTGGAATTTCTATTGATGATGGGGGCAAAAGCGGAAGGCAACCCGTCAAGGAGGTTCGGGAAACGTTCGGCCATCTCGATGGCGTCTTTAGTCCATTCTTTGGGCGGACCGCGCAAGAACTTTTTGCCCTGCTCTAAAAGGCCGGGCAATTTCCGGAGAAGGCTGATCGTGGCTCTATATTTGAGCCCGATCGAGGCATCCATGTTAACGGCCGTGTGCGTGATGATTTCAGCCGGCAGGTAAATTTGAGGCCGGTCGTGAACATGTCGGCCGTAAACGGGATGCTCCGATTCGAAAAGCTCTTTTTCGAGGCGCGCCTTAAACACGACAAAATCGCGGTTTGCGGCCTCGGAAAGGTTGTTTCTATTGATCCGCTCCAAACGGGCCAGGTATCGCCGTAAAAGCTTTTCATGAGTCTGGCGGGATTCGGGCGAATGGTCGTCAAGTTTGCCCTCCTGCCCTTCCATCCCATCCAAGGTCGCCTGTTCCGGATTCAGCGGCGCCCATTCGCTTAAAAAGGCCCCGTGATAGAGACTGAGCGCGGCTTCCTTTCGGCCCAGCGCCAGCATCAAACGGGCGAACCCCAAACGCAAGGCCAGGCTTGCTTTGGACAAACCCAGCGTCCGGCTCGTATTGCGCAGAACGCCGTTTAACCCATAGTAAATGCCCTCGCTCCAACGCGGCGCTTTTTTCGCTTCTTTCATCCCGTAAAGATAAGGAATGACCAATTCAAAAAACATCAACCCGACGGCAAACGTCCCGATCAGGATCGTGGAGAAAACAACGCCCTGAGGCATGGCCCAAAGCTCAAAGGCCTTGGCCGTCAAAGCGCCTAAACCCAAAAAGAAAATATCGCGGACGGCGCTGACCGACGCATAACCCCGATCCTGAATCTTTTCCCGGACGACGCCGTTTAAGATGCTGTGGTGGAAAGCGTCCAAAAATCCATTCAATGCCATATAAGCCGCAATCAAAGGCAGCATGGGCAAGCCGACCGCAAAACCAAAAACGCCCGGGATCGCGCCCAAGAAAAGAATCAGGAACAAAGGCCGCGTAAAGCCCACGCCGATGGTCATCCACATCTTGGCCGCGGGCTTCCTGTCAAAATAATGCGTTTGATTGGCCTTAAAAGAAAGCCAATTGCCCAAAATGTTGCCGGCCATTCGAATGGCCAAAATCAGGGCCAATCCCGCATGCTCAAGCCCGAAAATATTCTTCAAGTAAAAGGCCAAGAAAACATCAAAGAAAGTGACGCCAAAGACAATCAGCTCATAACTGGTGAGGATGGTGTCCCAGCGTATCGTCTTATTGCGGATGATCTGGCCGACGGCCTGCGGGATCGCTTTAAGGTGATCCCAGAATGATCTGCGCTGCGCCGGAGCGACGGAAACATTTTTGAGCCCGGGGGCCAGCATTTGCATCACCACAAAACTGAACAAGTGAACAATCGCCGAAAAACCAAAAGCGATCGCAGCCGCGGTAATCGGCGACACAAAGGCCAGCCCCATTACAGTAATCAGCCCGATCAACTGGGCGATATTTTTGCTGAGCCAATTGGCTGAATCCACCTGAGAGATGGCTCCCTGATCGCTTCCCCCCTGTTTGGGCATGTCAAGCGCCATACGCTGAAGCAATTTTGAGGAAGCGCGATAGTTGAAATTATTGGCCACGGCGATCACCATCAACAGGGCCAACAGCGGCGTCCATAACGACGCGCTCGACGTCACGGCAATAAGCGCGGCCGCAAGATAGGCCAAGCCGGCCGTGATCAAAGACACGCGAACAATCGTCAATAGATTATTGCCGTCGGCCACAGGACCGCTCGGCAAGGTGGCCACGGCATCCGTTCCTTGCTTGATGGCGGAGGCATGGGCCTTAGCATACTCGCTGCCCGTGGCATGGTCCGCAAAATTGGGAAAGGCCGCGCCGACGGCCGCCATGCCCGCCAAAGGCGCGGCATTGGCCAGAAGAAAACGCCTCAACGCGGCAGGCATTCTGCGCTTGGAAGGAATGGGCGGCGGTTTAGGCAATTGCAGCATATCCTCAGCGATCAACTCCGCGGAGCGGACATTGGTCAAACGCCGGGACAAATATGATTTGGCGATGAGCAAATCAGGCTGATCAAGAAGCTCGCGCGCTTTGCGGCCGACCAACGATGCTTGATCAACCACGATGCCGGCGCCGCCTTCGACGACCGCCTGGGCGTTGCCAACCTCCTGGCCGGCTGCGGGTCCCACGATAATCAACGGTTTGAACAGGGCTCCGGCTTCAGTCACGGTCACGGCGCCGGGTTTAGTGACCACCATCGTGGCATCCGCCATTTTTTGAAGCATCTCATCATGGGGCACAAAACCGAAAACCGTGGCATCAAGCCTAAGTTGCTTCACCAGCTCGTTCAACTCTTGGCGTTTCTTCTCATTGCGTCCGGCTACGATTTCCAAACGCACGTTCTCAATGCCGGCGAATGAAGAAACAACTTCGTTTAATTTTCCGGCTCCGAATCCGCCCATCATAATCAAGACCGTGGGTTTATCCAGCCTGAGGTCCCGGACGGAAATATCCGCCACCGTCGGATCAACCGGAATGCCGCTGACCGCGATTTTCTGAAGGGGCACGCCGCGGCGCATCAATTCCTGAACCATACGCACGCGGCTGTTTTCAGCGGGATTGGCGCCTGTCGGGTCCTCCACCACGCCGGCCACATAGTAACGATCCGCCATGGTTTCAGTCCAAACCGTATGAGGCGTCCAGTCCGTGATGGTAACGCCGATTTTCGCGCTAATTTTCCCCTCGAATCTCAATTTCTCCAACAGATCAAGAGGCTGGTAGTGAACCGCAATCACGATATCCGGCTGTTTTTCGATCAACGCCCGGGCTAATTTTCGATAGTTCCACCGATTCATCCAATGACGAACATCGCGGATAACGGGCCAGCGCAAGATGCGATCCAGCAAGTTGTAAACAAAATCGTAAACGCGGGGAATGCGCCCCTGGCCGAAATGATAAACATCCTGAGTCAATTTCTTAAAGCGCGGGGGCATATAAGAAGTGATGTCAATGGCTTCGGCTTTAATGCCTTTTTTGGCGTAGGCGGCAGTCAGGGCTTTGGCCGCCATTTCATGGCCGGCCCCGTAAGGAGCCCAAAGAATAACGACCTTCGGCTTGCTCGGCTCACCGGCATCGGCCGGAGGCTCAATGAAACCGGCCGCCCTGAGATTCTCTTCCTCAAGGCCGTCATAAGTCGCTCCCCAGCCGCCGGTTGGAAAGCCGGAGACTGTCAGCATGTCATCGGCCACGGCCTTGGCCGAATCCACCCGGCCTAATTGCCCGCTCTTAGCGGCCATGGCTTGAAGCCGCGCCGCATCATCGACAAGCTTCTTAACCTCTGCGCCGACTAAAGAAGACTTTTTAACGAAGAGCCCGCCGCCTGCGCCCACGACCACATCGGCATTGATGGTTTCATTGGCGAATGTGGGCTCAACGAAAATCAAGGGTTTGCCAAGGGCCGTGGCTTCGGTGACGGTGATGCCGCCGGGCTTGCTCACGATCACGGCCGAATCATTCATCAACCGCAGCATTTGTTCATGCGGCACAAAACCATGAACAGTCGCTTTGAGGTTATCGGCGGTTACCAGCTCTTGAAGACGCCGCTTCATCCCTTCGTTGCGGCCGGCGACCAGATCAAGGTGAATGTCCATGCCCTTGAAGGATTTGGCAATCTCAACCATGGCGCCCGCGCCATAGCCGCCCATCATGATCAGAACCCGGCGGCTGTTTTGAGGCTGATTCCGCCGCAGGGAGGCGACGCTCGGATCAACTGGAATGCCGGTGGCAATAATTTTATGTCCGGCAACGCCAAGACTTTGCAATTTGCGGATGATCTCATCTTGAGCCTTCCTGGCCTGCCCACCGGCAAGAATCGCCTCGACGCCGCCGGCGATATAGTAACGATCCGCCCGGCCGTCGACTAAAATGCCGTGCGGGTACCAATCCGTAATAACGACGCCTAATTTGGCCTTAAGCCGCCCCTTCTCTTTAGCCTTGAAAAGGCCGTCCAACGGGATATACGTCGAGATGACGATATCCGGCTGTTTTTGGACGATATCCTTGACAAGTTTCCTGTAGCTTAAGCGATTCAACAAACGGCGAATAAAGGAAACACCGGGCCAAAGCAAGGGCCTCTCTCCCCAGCGATAAGACCGGTCCCAAGTTCGCGGCATTTTTCCTTGCAAAAAGAAAAGAAGTTTTTGCAGGAAACGCGCGTAAAAAGAGTTAGGCAAATATTGACGGGCGTCGATCACTTCAGGTTCGATGCCCTTTTGACGATAGGCTTTGGCTAAGGATTCCGCGGCCATCTCATGGCCGGCGCCGAATGAGGCATGGAGGATAATGACTTTTGGTTTAGCAACCGTCTTTTGGGTCGGCGCCGCGGCTTGAGCTTGTGACGAAGCCGGCGAAGGAGGCGCTTGGGAACCTTGACCCTGGCCAGGCTCGGATGTTCCGCCGGATGGGGGAGCCTGGGGGGTCACGGGTTTGGCGATGTCAAAACGAACATAACGCTCATAACCGGGGAATTGCTTGATCACAGCCGCTTTGGCGCGGCTTAAATATCTTTTATCCTTGAGCGTCACAACAACGACCTTTGATTCAGGGTTGAAATTAACGCCTCTAACCGAACGCCACGGTTTTTTGGGGTTCAAAAATAAATTGCTTAGATTCCGGGCGATTTCCTGAAGAGTCGGCGCTGAGTTCGGCCGCTGAACCGCGGCGACAACGACGCCCGCAGCGCCGGTCATGCCCAGGACAACTTCCTGCAAAGCGCTGTTCAGCCGTTCTCTTAACTCCGGATTTTTTTCCTGATCGAGTTGTTCCTTCAAAACCTTGGCTAATTCCTTCTTTAACGCCGGAGCCGCATTTTTGCCTAAGGCCACCACCGCTTCGATGGTTAGACTGCGGGCATGAGCGCTGGAGGAAACCAATCCGCGCTTAAGCTCAAGCAACGGATCGACGGGCCGGGTATTGCCGCGAATTCCGGAGGCCACCAATGAGAACACCAAAACAAGCAATTGCGCCCCCAAAACCGCCAGCAGCATGGGCGCCAACCCGACGGTCAATCCCACAGCCGCGGCGGTGGCCACGGCAACACCTCCGCGCAGAATAAAACGGGCGACAACCATCACCAAGCTTCTGGGAATATTCAACGCCGTGGGCTGGCGCGCCATCATGGAACTCTGCATATCGGAAAGCAGCGCCTTTAAATAACCGGTGACGCGGCCGATCACGTTCTTGGGCGCGGCATCCCGGGCTTGTAAATTTCGCTCAGTGATCATCCTCTGCTGAGGCCAAGCCAACAACTGAGGCCGCCACCAATGAACAGAGCCGTTGGTCGCGCCCCAGGCAAAATTAAACAAATGATTCCGGTACGGCCGGTATTCGATATTGTCGCGCACAACGCCCATATGCCGCATCGCGCGCAAATGCTGGTAAAACTGCTCGTTGGAAAGCTTGGGCCCGCGAATCATGAGGTACAACCACGACAAAGACTCCCAAAGAACCATCTCAGCGAACATCGCGGCAAAACCCAAAGCGCCCATGACAAGGCCGACCGGCATGACGACTCCGGCCAACGCCAACCCTTTCAACGTGGCGACGATGCCGGTGGATACGACGTTTTTCACCAGAGGCGAACGCTTGGGATCGGTCAGCTTGGGGCCCTTGTCCGCGTCGGGCGGCACCTGAACCGGTTCGGCCGGGATATTGATTTGAGATTCTTTCAAAATCGCTTCAACATGAGGCCTAAGTTCGGGGCTGGCATAAGGAAGCAAATTTTTCACCCGCCGCCAGATGGAAGGATGGGTTGAGAAAAGCTGCAAATCCTCATAAGGCGGCGGCGTAATCCAAAGATACGGCGCGCTATAAAACGTGGAGGCGATGGGGCCGATGGAGAGCTGCTGCCCGTACATCAATTTCAAAAGCCCCTTGATCATGCCGTCGGACGTTCCCGCCTGCCAAGTTGAACGAAAATCAGCAGTGCTTTCCCGATCCCGGCCGACGGCCAAATTCGTGATTGTATTGACGACCGGGCCGAACAGCGTCAACACAGTGGCCGTCACAAATCGCCACACCGACGACAAAACGCCTGCGGGAAATTCTTTGCCTCGATAACCCACGGCCACGCGATCCAAAACCCCGCCGAAAACGCTGCCCAAGGTGTTGACGGCCACGTCGCCGTCGATAATATGGGAAAGCTCATGGCCGATCACCGCTTCCAAGGCTTCGTAGCCCTCCGGTGTTTTGGGATCCATCAGTTTCAAAATACCTTGCGTAACGGTAATTTGACCGAAACGCGCGATGAGGCCGGTGGCAAAAGCGTTGGCCATCCACGGCGGCATCATGAAATTCTCTTTGTCGACGATTTTGATCTTGATTTTTTTGATCAAGGTTTGAATCTTGCGTCTTTGCAGCCGGCCATTGGCGCGCTCAAGTTCGACGCCCAAACGCTTTTCCACCATCGCGTAAACTTCGGGAGCTTCTTCCCTGGGCAGATGACGCCTCTTAGTCAGAAAATCGAGCAATTTGTTGGAAAAAAGCGCCATCGCCAGGCCAAGCCCGAGTGAAATCGCCATCCCGGTCAAAAGACCTTGAATCGGCGCCCAGGAAGCGAACCCGAACGTCACGCCGATTAAAGCGCCGCCCAATAAATTGGCCATCATGAAAATACCCGCGGCCTTAAGATTCTTGAGCCAAATTTTCGGGCGGGCGGGTTTCAGGGTGGAATCATTGACGAATCTGTTGACGCTTTTACGGCCGGGGCCTTCCTGCGCGGCAACAATTTTATCAACGCCGGTCTTTTTAAGGACTTCCCCGATTTCGCTGACATTGAAAATCGTAACGAACTGCTCCGGGTTCATACCTCTGAGCGCTTTTTTGATGGTCCGCTCACGCAGCCAGGTTTTGGCGGAAATCCCAAGAAGCTCTTCAAAACCCGCCACCAACGGCGCATACCAAGACTCAAGCGTCCCCAGGCTCTTATGCAAGGCCGCGGCCTGAACGCGTACCCGGCGCCGGGCGTCCGTCACGTAAAAACGGCCGTTAGGGACAAAAATATTGCGAAGGATAAAATTCGTTTTGCGGCCGGAGATGAGATCGTCGAACGCCCTTGGGCTGATTCTAACCGGTGTCCCCGAAGCTAACAATTGAACCGGCAAATCGCCGTTCTCGGCGATGTCTTTTTGCATGCGCTCGATAATCGCGGTATTGACGTCTTTCGTTCTGGCGCCGGCCCCCACCTCGGTTTTATCGTAGGGCAGTTTGCCTTTCTCGGCGGTGATTGCCAGCGCGTAAGGAATATATTTGGCGACGAACGCAATAGGATTAAATTGTCGGCCCACGGTCTCATAAGCCTTAATGGCCGCCTCGCTGATGGCCGCGTCAAGCCCGGCCACATGAGGCGATGAAAAAGAAGTCCCATTAATCGGACGGCCGTCCACGACCACGCCTTGCCCGTAGCTCGCTTCCGTTGGTCGCAACGTCGCCAGCGGTTTGCCTCTGGCGTCCTTAGCCGGGCCGACAGCGGAAAAGTTAGCGCGGCCGTTTCTTTTGTTTAAAGCAGCGACAGCTTTGCCGGCGCGGGAGGCCGCGGGAATGCCGATGGTGCCCTCCCCTGGCCGCCCACCGTCATTGCCTGCTGCCATGACCACCAATAAACCCTTGGCCTGCATTTTTTCAACCAGCTTAGCCAAAGGGTGATCCGCGTTATTGATTGAAGCGCCCAGGCTCATGTTCACGACCGCAAATTTGACGCCTTCAGGTAAATTTTCACCTATTTGGATAGCCCGCTCCATGGACATGGCCACCGAAGCCTCGCTGCCCGAACCGGAGCGATGATCCAAAGCCTGAAGAGCCGCCAGCTTGGCTCCCGGCGCCATGCCCTCGGGCTTGCCCCCGACCGGCTTGGCCGCCTCGATCGTAGCTACGGAAAATCCATGAGAGCCGCGGTTCTTCTGAGCGCGCTTATTAGGATCGATATAGCTTTCCTCGTAAAGGACGCGCCCATCAAAACGCGCGTCGCCCAAATCCGAATTATCATCGATGGTGATGATTAAAACGCCGTCTCCGGTAAGACCGAATTTTTCCCTCATTTCAGGCGTCCCGCTTAAAGGACCCGTATCATGCATCAGGGCCTTGACTTCTCCGGCTATGCGCGAAGACATCCCCAGCGTCCTTAATAACCGGCGCACCTGCGCCGCCCGTCCCGGCTGATCAACGCGGATAATCAACGAACCGTTTCTTGTCTCAAAGTTCGGCAAAGCCGCAATCAACAGGCCGCCCTGGCGCCTGACGAGTTCCGGGTCAAACCCCAACGTTGCGCGCACGAAATTTTGCAAGGCCAAAGCGTCATCCGCAAACAGCGCTCGATTGATTTTTGTTCCTTTGGGCGGACGCACCACAAGATCGACCGGCCCGGCGCCCTGTAAAGGCGCATCAACGTCATCGCCATCCGTTTTAAACGGCTCAATGCGCGCCACTTTGAGGATCAGCCTCGACATGGGCGTTCCTTCTAAAATGGCCAAAATCGTTATAAAGAAACGGTCGGAACCCTCCCATTCGGCGTACCTCTCTAAAAACTTCCCCACGCCTTCGCTGAACTCTTGATCCGCAAAATAAGCGTCTCTGGCGTCTTTCCCTTGCCGGGCCATCAAACCCGCCAGCGTCAAAGCCAAATCGCGCACATAAGGCTGATTGCCGGGCCGGGCGAATTTCTCGATCATGCCCAGAAGGAATTTGGGCGTCAAAACATGAGCGACTTGATTGAGCGGCGTTGAATTGGCGATTTCAGCCACCGCATGGCTGGCGTAAGCGGCCAATTCCCTTTCCCCTTCATTGTCGGCGATATCGCGCAGAACCTCGGCAAATTGAGCGTTTTGATGCCGGAACGTCCCCACCATCCAGAGGGCATTAAGCGCCGTATAGGGATCGTCTTCTTTGACGGCTTTTTTCAAAGCTTCCAGGATAACGATTCTGGCTTGACTGTTCTTATTGTCATAGACGGCTAAAACATGGGCTTTATACAGGGCATCGGTTTCACTGACATCCGAAACCTTGAGGAGGGATTGAACTTGAGACCTAACTTTGGAGTCTTTTTGGTAATAAAGGGCTTCGTAAACCGCGCGACGGACTCTTGCTTGAGGATCGCCGGCAGCCACGCGCAGCAATGCTTCGACTTCGGGCCCGGCCCGGACGGGATGATTAATGAATCCTAATACCGCATAAAGCCTGACCAGCCAATCTCGATGACCCAAAAGCTCCAACAGCTTTTGCTGAGGCGCGCCTTCGCTCGCAGGAGTCAGGCCCGTTTCCATGGCCACCAAGAAATCTTTGTAGTCCTCAAGAACGGCGCCCCGGCCCTCGATCGTTTCCTTGGCTAACTGCTCCATCAGTTTCCACGCCTGTCCAGCCTGCACAAATCCCGCATTCTGAATATCGTGGATATAGCCTAAGTCTCGCGCTGTTTTCTGGATGATATAGGCGGCGCGTTCAACGGTCAAATCCTCGTCCAGCCCGGCATCCTTCATGATTTTGCCCCAGCCATTGGCCAAGCCTTCGACGATGCCTGTTTCGGCCGGACCGGACATGGAAGTGCCGGCCATATTGACTGCTAAAGGCTTTCCATCAACCATGACTTGATTGGCGTCCATGAACGGATCAGGATCGCCCTGCGTCGAGTTGATGGATGTGATGGCGTCTTTAAACACTCGAGATTTGGGGTGCTTCCAGGCGTCACCGCCCGGCGTAAGGGCCCCCAAACCGAAATTCAACAAACCATTGACCGGATTCTTGGCATAACCGATCGAAGCAAAATGAGAAAGCCGCTGGCGTTTTTTCTTATCGATGTAAGTCGAGCCGGATTTCAAAACTTTGGGGTAACCCGAAGGATAACCGACGGAATTTTTAAGCGGGCCGGAATTGCCTTTGCTGGCCACCGGCAAGGCGCCGATGCCGCCTTGCTTCTTGGGCTTGACCAATCTGGATAAGGCTAAGGCCTCGCGAGCGTTGCCGAAACGAGCGCCGTAGCTATGATTCGACGCCACGCCGCGCGTGATGCCCAGCTCAACGGCCTTTTTATCCGCCTCGATCAAGGAAGCCAAAAAATCGCTTTCCGTGGAGTGCCGGTCGAAAACGGGAAGAACCAAGCGGCGCCCGCCGACTTCAACGACGCGCTTTCTCATCCGCTCGTGGGAAGGGAAAATTTTAACGGAAAAAACACGGGCCTTGGGCAGCACGCCCGGGAAAGGCCAAGTTTTCAGCGCCTCTTCCGCGCCGGCGGCCGCGGCGTCCCGGGTTTCGCGGTTCAACCCAACGGCCCGCGCCAAAGCGCCGGCCACGTATTTGAGCCCGGCGGCCATAATGCCCATGACATGGCTGCCGTGGCGGATGCCGTCGACCAAACCCGTGCCGCTTAAATCAACGCGACCGGCCACGCGGTCTTCGGTCAACGCCGGATGAGGAGAAAGACCGGTATCCACGGCCGTCACCAGAGCGCCCTCGCCGTAATTGGAGCCCTGCCAAAACGCGTCCAAATCCATGGCTTCGCGCAACAAAACGGCGCGCGCTTCATCCGGAAAAACAGGAGGCTCGCCCGAGTCATCCCCGGTCTCGGCGTCACGCCACTCGCGGCCGTCGAACACGTGCAAATTGCGGACATTGACCGCTTCAACGGCGCCGTTTTTGCCGAGCAATTTTTGAGCCGCTTTGGTCATGGAACGGGGCACTAAAATATCGAACCATTGATCGCCGACGTCTTTTTTCGCGAAAGCATATTTGATTTTTCCGCCGACGGCGTCCAAATCGTTAAGAGATAGGCCCATGTCGGAAGCCATTTGCCTGAGCCTCTCTTGAACCGTCTCATCCCAAATCACCCGTTCCCCGTCCGTTCCCTGAACCATGCTAAAGGGCTGAGTCACGGTTTCGGCGATTTCTCCTTGCTTGGGAACCCAGCGAATCGTCACCATGGGTTCGTTATGTTCCATATCCCCGGAACCATCGGACGGCGGCTCGGATGGAGGCTCGTCCCCCGCGTCGCTTATGGACGCAAAATCATCGGCGATTGATGCAGACTTGGCTCCGGGAGGCAGGGCAGCCTCTCGCGAACGGCTCAAACGCCGGCCCAAAACAAATCCTCCTGCCGCTCCAAGAACGCCCAAATAAACAATCGCAATGCCTCCCGCAACCCCAAATAACATGGTCAGGCCTATACCGAGAGCCGCACCCAAGGCTCCGCCGCCCAAGAAACCCAAAACTTCAACGCTGACAAAGCCTGCTTGGCCGGACATTCGCTTTTGACCGCTTTTGGCCGCCTGCTGAGGATTTGCCGCTGATTGCCGGTCCGCGTTCTTTGAGGCATCGGCCTTGCGCGTCCAGGCAAGTCCTTGAATTGCTTCTCCCCGGAGTCGCGGTAAAATCCAATGCCAAATCGTCATGGCCGCGGCGATCAGACCGCCCATCGCCAAGGTGGGCCAAAGGTTGGCCGCCTGGCTCAATAAATAAACAAGAGCGACGACTATCGGCACGACGGCGAACCGCTGCCACCCTTTTTTCTCTTTATTCATCAAGTTTTCCGCCGTGGCTTTAGCGCCCAAAACCTTGGCTCCCACCAGCCCACCGATCAACTGGCCCAAAACAAAAGAAATTAAAGGATCGGCGGTTTTTTCAATGCCCGGAAACACCGCCAACGCCGCTTCAATGGGCAAACCGGAAACGATCATGCCAATGAGCATGGTCATGAAATAAAACATGCGGTTCGAGAAATACTTGCGCGAGGCGCCCAATTCCGCCGCCCACTTTTTCAAAGCGCCATTATGCGGGTCCTTGAGATCATGGACCTTATTGGCCAGAACCCGGTAAAACGCGTACGGCCGGTTCATGAGTTCGGGACGCATGAAAATGGCGTCCTGGTTTTGATCCGCCAAAGCGAATTTCCACATTTTCCACCGGCTGGTGAAATAGGGCCTTATTCTCGACCGCAATTGAGAATCGATGCCGCCCAATTTGCGGATATGCTCCAACGCTCGAATTTCAGCCTGACGAAATTCCTCAGGTTGCTCATGAATCACATCTTTCATGCGGCCGATTTCTTTCTCCAGCCGCTGGGGCATGACCACCAACTGTTTAAAACTGCCGAAAAAGCCATGGCCAACGCTTTCCAATTGAGCCAAAATTCGGACCGCGCTTTTTGCGTAAAGCGGATGGCTGATGATGGCGCTCAACACATGCTCGGCTTCACCGGGAGTCATCTGAGCGACCAGCGTAGCCGCGCGTTTTGAATCCACGCTGCCTAAGACAACCAGAACCGGCGCCCAGTGAAGACTGCTGATGTAATCATTCCCGGCATTGGCCTTCATCCTGGCCAGGATATTATCGATACCTTCTTTTTTGACAAGCTCCCTGACCATCTCAACGTCCAGGAACAACTCAAATTCCCGTGCTTTTTGCGTTTTAGCTTCATCGGTCAGCGGCCGGCCCATTTGCGGCAACAAAAATTGGAAGAAAATAACGAACACATCGGATAAAAGCCCGATACCGGCCACGCCGCCGACGATCAATCCGGCCAAGGTCACTAGATTACCGAAAATCACATTCGACGCTACGGCCTGAATTCCCAAGAAGGCCAAAAAACCGCCCATAAGAACCCATTTAACGTTGTAGAAAACGGAACGATTAGGACCGTTGGGTTGAGCAGGGGCAGGGGCCTCACCGGTGGATGCGGAAGGCGGCGCCGGTGGATTCTTGCGGTTCTTTTCAATAATCTCCCGTGCCAGCCAAGCGACCATCTGGGCTTCCCAGAAACGCAGGCTGACCTGGCGCATATTCTCCATATTGCCGGCTTGCGCCTCCTCGGCAATCCCTTTCCAGTCGATGGGATCGAGCAGGTCCCGCTCCATCAACGCGTACATTTGTGAGATAATTTTCTTGAGGCCCTCCCAGGGCACGCGCGAACGCTGTTTGAAAAGTTCCACAATATAAAGCTGCCTGAGACCGGAGGGCAATTCCCGGTTCAGCGCTTGTTTGACGAACTCCTCGGCCACATCCGCTTCATCAAGATATTGGCCCAATCCTTCGATGGCGGCTTGCGGCGCCGCCTCAAGGGCCTGCATTAGAACGGCTTTGATCGCCTGATTTTTGGGCGCCTTGCCCAATAAAATGAGATTCGCGACCAATTTATTGGGCGCAAGCTCTTGGCCCCCGGTCAATTCCTTAAGAGCGGCTTCGACGGTTGCGGCATCCTCGGCGTACGCCTTGGCGTTGGCCTTGGTCAACAGCATGAAATCGCCGATGGGCTGATCCGCATTTTCACCGTACACCTTGTCGAACAAATCCCTGCTGGTTTTATCCGAAAGATACGCGCCCAAACGCTCGGTCATCTGCATCACTTCCATGGGTCCCGCTTGCTGCATTAAAGAGGCCAGAGCTTCCCACAGGCCGGCGCCCTGGCTCTCGAGAGCCGCCGCAAAAATCTTGTACATGGCCCGTTTCGCCCTGAGAGAAATGTGCTTTGAGTCCAAAGCCGGAGCCAAGCGGGCCAACAGCACCGCCTGCTGAAGAGCCAACTGTTGATTAAGTTGAGCCAATTGCGCCGCCAGCTTATCTCTGGCCGACTCCAAAGCGGCCTTTCTCTGGGCGTCATCTAACTTGGCGATCTGCTCTTCAGCCATGCGAATTCTTGTGACGATGCCCATCTGCACCATGGACGCTTGGCTGGCCATCTGCACCAAAAGATTAAGCGACAATGCGGCGACATTCTCATTCGTCACTGCGTCTTTCAAAAGTTCCATTTCTTTAGAAGGCGGCTGGCCGTTGCGCAAAGCAGCCTCAGCCCTGGCCGCCCGCTTCTCAACCCAGGATTTCATGGACGGATGATCGGCCCAATAACCCGCGAGCTTCGAACGCATTAAATCGCCGAGGGTGATCGAGTCGTTTTCGCTGATCGCCACGCGCAAAGGCTCCTCGCGCATGTCTTCTTGTTCGGCCAAACCCCATAAAACGCCGCGCAAGCCGGGGTAAGCGGACAAAAAGTCCGGCGTCATCATGCTTAAGAGCTTGGCCGTCCCCTGATATGAATCCTCGCGCATCAAACTTTGAATATAAGACCTCACCTCGCTGGCCCAGACCCCGTCCGCGCCGTCTTCGATCTCTAAGAAATTGGCGATGCCCGCCAATGAATACGGGAAATCCGCCGCCAACAAATTAGCCAGAGCTCCATGCGCCCCGACTCCGGTTTCCCGGCGGGCCTTTTCCATGATTTCCCTCATGCGGGCGGTTTCCGGGCGCCTGACTTGGCCCGCCACCCTTAACAGGTCTTTGCGGGATATTTCGCCTCGTTGAAGCCGCCAACTCTCGTTGACTTCCTTTTGATAGCGGCCCATCAAATTGCGGATATCTTTGATTCGATGCCTGATCTCCGTTTGTTCGCGCTCATGTTTGGCGATATTCTGACGGGCTTCTTCCTGGGCTTGCAGATCGTTGCGATCAACAGCCAATTTGAGCAGGTCTTTCTGATACCCGATAACCTTGGCCACGGTTTCCAAATCCTTCTCCATGCGTTGTCGCGCGGCCTTGAGCTTGATCAACACCTGCTCGGCCCGAGCCAGCCCGAAATGATAAGGAAGATGCCATTCTTCGTAAGGCCTGGCCGCGTCTTCGGTAAAGAGAATAAATTCTTCCGGTTTCGCAAATTTTTTCTTCAAGGCCAGCATCTTTTTGGCGATTTCGTACATGTAGCGATCCACAAGATTCTGCGTGGGGAGATTCGTGTTCTTCAAAAGATCTTCCGCGATTTCCCCCATCACCCAGAAAGCCTGGCCTTCGTATTCCAAGGAATAGGGGATATCTTTGAAAGCCCGGTACATATGATCGATCTCGTGGGCGACGATCAGGACCTTGTAGGCGGTAAACACATCCCTGAATTCAATGCCCACCACAATTTCAAAAGTCTCCGGGCTGAAATAGGCCAACACGCCCGGCGGCGTCAAGCCGTAGCGATAGCGCAAACCGCCGGGCAGCTTTTCCGCGGCGCGCAGAGCGTCCAAAACTTGGGGCGCCCGCTTGGCGATCAAAGGCGAGGTTTTCAAAAACATCAGGTCTTCTCTGGCTTTGGCTTCGGACTTTTCATGCTCCTCAAGCATGCGCCCGAAAATCCTGCGAAGCGGCCCCTCATCTCCTTGGGCATAGGCCGTCCACGCCTGGTGCATTTCCGATGACGGCTGCGGCAATTGCGCCATTTGAGCGAGCCGCGCCTTGACCAAACTCCTGAATTCACCGGGCAAAATCCCTTGGCTGGCGGCCGGATCATGATGCAAGGTTCGCTCGGCAGCCTCCATGCGCATTATTTCTTCTTCGAAACTGATTTGGTCTTTGGCGTGAGCGGGCGCCTGGATATGGCCGGTCTTTGCCAAAATTTCTGCGGGTTGTCCGACCAATGTTTTTAAATCGACCGGCCGGCGGCGGCCGGCGGCCGGCGTCATCGCCGGAGCCTGCGATCGAACCGGGGCGACGGGCGAAGTTTCCGCCTTAACAACCGGCGCGGCTTGAGCCGCTTGCATGGCCTCAAGAGCCTGGCCGTCGACCACAAAATACTTGTTGCCGCCTTGATTGCCCTCCCGGTAAACAAGCAGCTCGCCGCGCAAAATTTGCGCCTGGGCTCTCTCCAAATCAGTTCTGTTATTAAGCTCAAGGTCGTCTTTCTGCAGCGGGAAAACAACCGAACCGCTCGCTAAACGCAGCAAAAGAATGCGCCGCTTGCCTTGCTCATAAAGCTCCTCAATAACCTGGGCCCCTTCCTTGGCCGGAAGTTGCTGATCGAGGTGCGAAAACCCCGCCGGTGAAAGAATCGTTCCCTGATCGCCGTCTTTAATCGTTCCCGGAGCCATCAGCGGCAGGAAAGCGAGCTTGCCGGCGATCAAAAATACGGCCAGAGTGGTGAACACATCGCCCAACAGCGGCAAGCCGAATTGAGCAAAAATACCTAAGCCGACTAAACTCATGGCAGCCCATAACGCTCCTCTGCCGCCGTCGCTTTTAAAAACATTCGGCCAGAACTCTCGCGCGGCGTTAAAACCATCCGAACGCCGAGTGAACAAAGCCCAAGGCATCAAATTAACCAACCCCATCAATAAATTAGCGACCGACAAATAAAAGAAAAAGGGATGAGCCAGAATGAGCGGGAATAGAAGGGCGCCGACAAATAAATTGCCCAAAGGGCCGGATAAAATGACTTTAAGAGCTGCGCCCCGGCCGGAATTGGCCCGGACAACGCCCAGCTTAACTGGAGCCTCTTTAATCAGCAGAAAGCCGGCCAGGAGCATCATCATGCCTAAGGTGGACCCCATCCAAGCGCCGACGGCGATTGGGATTAAGGAAACGACCGGGAAATGCGCCAATGGGTTAAGGCTCATGCGGCCTTGCTCTTTTGCCGTCAAGTCCCCCTGGCGGCTTGCGGTCCAGGCATGCATGGCCTCATGCAAACCGGCGGCCGCCATCGCGGCGCCGGTTGCGCCTAAGAGTTGGAGCATGGGATCGCCATGGGAAGCCGCGAGGAAACTTCCGATGAGGAAGGCGGCGGGCATCACAACGTTGCTGAAAACTCGCTTGGCGAAATTAAGGGCGGGATTGCGGACAACAGGGGCGGGTTTGACGGGCTGATCGCCGTTAAGCGAAGGCGGGGCCCTCACATCGACGTTTTCCACGGCAGACACGGCAGAAACTCCTGCCGCCGCCGGCGCAGCCGCCGATTGTTCAAGGCCGACGGCATTAACCGGCCGCGGGTCAAGCAAGACCGGTTCGACATCGCCGCTGCCGTCTTGCTTTTTAACATCGACAAGGCCGACCATTCCTTCCAAAATGTCGCGGATATCCTGCTCGGTCGCCACGCCGCGGCTGACCGGGCCCAAACGCGTCAACTCCTCGCCGCTTTGCATGCGGGTTTTGAGCAGGGTTACCGCATCTCGAATCTTATAGGTAAACGCGAACAGCTGCTCGGCCTGTTCGCCCGGCGTTGTCGTGCCGTCGGGAAGGGAATTCAAATACTCCCAAATCTCCTGGCGATGGCTGATCATGGCTTGGGCCAGACGCCGGTCGCCGTCCGTTGAGGCCTTGGCCGGATCCGTTCTCATCATCCATTCGATATTCCAGCCCGTCAACGCGCTCTTGGAAAAATTAGCGCTGCCGAAAACATCAACGTTCTGAGACTTAAGGTAGGCGTACTTGATATGCATGATGTTCTTTTCGGCAAACCCGTTGAGGATTTTGACCTCGGCGCCGGCGTCCTTAAGGCGCCGGTACTCGGAATAACGATTGGCGGCCTGCTGACCGTCCATAATAATCTCGACCGGAACGCCTTCGCTCACCGCTTGAATCAATAAATTGGCGAAGGCGCGCGAGCTGATGAGAAAAGCCAGCACGCGGATGCCGGTTTTCTGGGCGCGCTCTTTCTTGGACAAACCCCTGGCCGCCTGGATTTCATTGACGATATAACGCTCCAATTCTTTGCCGATTTCATCGCCGATCATCTGTTTATAGGGGCCTTCTTCCCAACTCTTGGCAGGCGGTTCGATCGTTTTATCGGCGACAACCGCCTGAGATTCGGCTGCGGCGATTGCGGCTTTATCGTGTTTTCTGCTCCAAGCTTGGGCATCTTCGCCTGCGCCTTCACCTCCGGTATTGCCGCCGTTGGCAACAGGCATGAAGAACCAGGACCGCAAGCCCCGTCCGATCCACGAAAAGAGCCCGCTTAGCCCCAATATCCGGAAGAGCTTGCCCAAAAATCCGCTGACAGGATCAGCGGGAACGGCCAACAGCGAATCCCCGCGCCCGCCGCCCGAGTAATCGTCGAAACCGCGCCCGCCTGAGGAGCCTTCGCCGCCGCGCTTGGGATTGCCCAATGCATCCAAATCCGCGACGCCCTCGGGATCAGGACGGGTGGAGCCATCCTTCTCATAGGTTTCCAGCTTAGAATCATCGCCTTCGGCAGGCTGCCCGCCCTTTTTAGATTTGCCTTTAACGGTTAAGGCCATGCCCGCGAGCATCAAAGCAACTCCCAAGCCATGGCCGGAACCAGGGATCAACGCCATGGCCGCCAAAGAGCCGCCCAGCACCAGGAGAGGCAAGAGCAAGCCCAGTTTGGCGCTGCCTTTAGCCAACTTGGCCAAACGCGAAGACGCCTTGGATTTCGCGGAACCTGCCGGCTCCGGTTTCGATGACGGAGAAACGACCGGGGTCGCTGCCGAATCACCGGCGGACGACGTTTGTCCCTGTTTAACTGCCGAGCCTTTTGATCTCTTTGCCCTCAAGGCTAACGGCACCTTAAGCGTCCCCTGACGTTCGCCTAAAAGCCGGGCAAGCCGCGGCCGGCGGAAAACCGTGCCTTCTTTATCTCTGGATTCAAGAATTTCCCCTATCGGATAGGAAACTTCTTTAACCTGAGCGGTGACTGAGCGGATGCGCTCAGCGCCCCTGAGACCGTAATGCTTGGCCAAGGCCTTGAAATTTTCCACGGAAGCCCGGCTCACGGCTTCAAAGTTAGGCGCGGCAACGCCCGCGAAGCTGAAATCGCTTTGCAATTCACTGGAGATAAAACTGTAAATCTCCATGGGAAGAACCGTATAGGGCTGTCCCTGGGCATTTTCCTCAAGGACAAGGAACGAAACCTCTTCCCGGCCTTCGGTTTGGGCTTGCCAAGCCAACGACTTCAAACCTTGGTAATCGACCTCGATGGTTTCGATGCTCTCCGGCTTTACGCGGCTCCGAGAAGCCTGGAGTCCCCATCCTTCAAGAGACCGTTTCAAGTCAGCAGTCCGATTCTCGGGCAACGCCAATAAAAGCTCGTGCTTATCGTTGTAACCCAGGACCTGGGCTTCATTGGCCTCAATAACGGTTTTTTCAAAATGGCTGTCTCGCTGCGGCGTTGGGATATACTGGGCGTTTCTGACCGCCACAACAACGCGAAGCTCGTCATTGCGAAGCGCCTCTTGCGCTGAAGCAATCTCATGAACAGAAGAATCATCCGCCGTCACCTTTTGACCGTCGACTTCAACGGCCGCTTGCTTGACTTTTTCTCTGAGCTCAGCCGCCAAATTCTTGGCCTTTTGGTCCTTATCATGACGAAAAGCCTTGAACACGCTGCCCGCAGCGCCCACGGCGCCCAACACAGGCAAAGTCCAAGCGCCGAACATGCCGGCGACCGGCAGAGCCGGGATTAAACTGCCCAACAGAAGCGGGGTGGCCACGGACAGCCCGGCGCCCAAGGCAACGGGGATTCCCCAACCTAAAACTTTTTGACCGGCGGTTCCCTTCGTCCGCCAATCGGAGAGCGTGTTCTTAATCTGATTGACTCTATTGGACGCTTTAACGATGACGGATTCGGTGACCCGGACTTCCAACCTGGGCAAAATCACTTCCTCGGCCAAACGAAGCCCCAGGGCATAAGACTCTACAAGCGTCTGCGCGCGGGCGAATGATGTCGGCGCCGTGCCATCCGGCAGCTTATTTTCTTTGACGGCCCGCTCCACGGCTTCAATTTGAGCCAAACTGTTTTCAAGAGCGGCTTTAACCTCGCCGCTCTTGGCGCGCCGCAAAGCCCGCTTGATAACCGGTTTAGAAAGCCGCGCCATTTGCCGGGTGACTTGATTGATAATCTGAGCCGGCGACTCGTAAACGCCTTCTTTAATCCCCAATTCGCCCAACGAGCGGCCCCGGTTCAATGCTTGCTCATAAACTTTTTCAAGGCGTGGCAATTCCCTGGCTGCGCGGCGCCTGGCTAAAAGATTGGAGAGGCCTTGGGACGCTTTAATCTCCTGCGCTCTGATCATGGCCTCCTGCAGAGGGCGAATCATCATCTGGGCATGGATATTCTGATGGTATTGATTGATGGCATCCATTGATTTGGACCTGGCTAAATCAATGTAAGAGGCCAGCTCCACCCGTTCTTGCGGGAGAAGAGACGCCACGCCCCGCTCTTTAGCCTTTTGCAGCAGGCTTAATGCTTGAGAAACTTGCGCCCTTCCTGAACTACCCTCCTCGGCCAAACGATTCAAATTCTCAAGTTTCTTTCCCAATTCCGCGACCAAGGGGCCTTCTTTCAGGAAAGAAGCCAAACGGCCGCCCACGCTTAGAGCGGAAGTCTCGCTGAAGTAAAGATGCCCGAAGGATTCCGTGTTCGGGCGCCGGGCGCCACGGCCCAACATCTGCTCGATTTCAACCGCATTCAAAAAATCCACCAAGCCATGCGTATCCACATTGCCTTTCCAGTCAACGCCTTCGATGGAACGCTTGGTGTAGTCGATGACCAGGGCTTTTTCCTCGGCCGCGCGATGAGCGATGTCTAAAAGCCCGTTGCGAGCCGCCGTGTGCCCTTCCGGAGTATGCGCATTGATCTCGTAAACTGTTTTCCCTTCTTTCCTGGCCGTCTCAGCCAAAATCCGGCCGTACTCGCCGGAAACATCCACAACCAAGGCCGCGCCGCGTTTAAGCGAATTCCTGACTTGCCCCCAAATTTGCGCGACGCCTTCTCCGGGCGTCCCTTCGATGCGGATGCTCGCAGGCGCATGTCGCGTGCCTAAGCCGGGCGCGCCCGGCAAATCAACTAATCTGGTCCCGATTTGAGCCGACACCATTTCAGCCACGGCTTGCAGGGACCCGGACATCGCGGAGATGGTGGCGTCCCTGGGCAAATCAGCGAACGATTCAGGCAACGTCGATGAACTTTGCGTCCTGCGGGTGCTTATTTTGCCCCGAATTTGATCAGCCGTAAAATTTTCAAGCAGATAAGCCGCGGCCTCGTAATAAGGATCCTGGAAGCGGGTTTCAAGAGGCTGGGCCGCGCCCGCCGGGTCCGTGGTGTGAATCATGCCCTGGGCATCGGGTTTGGACCAGGGCTGCCTGGCGTTTCTTTTCTCCCAAATGGCCCTGCCCACGGATTCAACGCGATCTGCGCGGAATTTGCGCCCCAGAAGCCGCTGAATCCACCCGGTCCACGTGCCTTGGCCGGTTAATGCCCTGACCGCGGCTTGGTTTAAAGCCGGACGGCCGTCCAAAGAAACCTCCCAGGAAACAGCCGGGGTTTTTACGGCGTCAAGCTGATCGCGCGCCACTTCAGGCAAGGCCTCGAGCGCCTGCCTGATGCGCGAGGCTCGCTCAATTTTTCTAAATGGGAACAGCTTGTCCGCAGCCTGAGCGATGACGTAAATCACGCGGGAATTAGCCACCCATTGGGCTTCATCGGCAATCACCAATCCGATATTTTTTCTGGCGGCGCGCAGCTGAGGATTAAAGAGCGACGCGGTTTTTAAATGACCCCAGGTATTTTGGGACATGGAAACGGTCTCGCCGCGCTCCAAAGCCCCGATGATTTCAGCGTAATCCCCGCGCGCTTGGCCGCGCTCATACAGAAGATCGCCGTGCGCAGCGTTCTCGATATTACGGTAAGGCACCTCGGCGCCGGTTTTTGAAGGAACGCTGCCCGTGGTGTATTGCCCTGCTTGATCCTTGGTCTTGGAAATGATAACCACGGCCTGGCCTTGCTTGACCTTTCTAAAGGCGCGCGCCGAAACCAAAGCAGAGAGGGTTTTGCCGAAGGCCGTGGCTGCGCGCACGCCTCGGCCCAGGACCAAGTGCATGGACAGGGCCACTTGCCCCGAACCTCTGGGCGTGACCGCATGCTGCTGGGCCAACTCGCCCCAAACTTCCTGAGCGGCGCGGGCCAACGACGCCTCTTTGGGCAAATCCTTGACTGATTCAAGAATAGGGTTCGTCTCATTAATCAAATCCCGGCTGACGCGCTGCGCTTCTTGCGCCGCATTTTCAAGGTTCTGCAGGGTCTCGCCTTTGGCGCCCCGGCGCATTTGCGCCACGCCGGACCCTTGGGCCGGAGGCGCCCTGGCTAAACGCCGAGAGGCCGGTGGGGCGGAGACCACAGGCTGCGGCGACGTTGGTTGGGCCCCAACTGCCGGTTCAACAGGCGCCTTGGCGGCCGCGGTTTCCACCACCCCGGCTGCCGGTTCGCTATTGCGAACAGCGGGTTTAAAATTGCCGTACCACCAGCGGGATTGAAGATTCAGATTGCGGATGCCCGGTGCGCGGTTGACAAAAGCGTCGACGCGTTCAAGGGCCCGGCTGATGACCGTCGGGCGTCCGCGCAAACCTTCATAAGCGCCGTGGAAAATAACCGCAGCCATGGTGGCGTCCGAGATAAATTGGCCGACATGCTGGTCTCGCCACATGGAAACCATCGGGACCGTCCCGCCGCGATTTAACGCCTCATTGTCGCCGAGGCGGAAAAACTCGACGGCGTTCCTGCCGGATTCCCAAACCATGGGCGCCATCATCACGCCCGCGATGCCCAAGCGAGCGCCCCGGTCGAGCCAGACGCTTTTAGCCGCCAATGTGCGGGATAAACCCTTAAACGCCACGTTCATGGCGCTGCCGAACACCATGGCCCCGGCCACGGTACTTAACGCGGTATGAATGTAAAAATTGCGCCGCATGGAACTCGCTTCTTCGTGATCTCCGCGCGCGTCGGCTAAGGCCGCGTTTTCCAGGAATACCTGGCCCATGTTATAGGTATTGATGCGATTGATGGTATTTTGGCGGTCTTCGTCCGTGATGGGGCGCTGCCGGTCGAAAGCATCAAGCAACGTAACCGCGGCTTCATAATCGCCGCCCGCCAACTTGAAATCTTTGTTTAAGCCTTGATCGCGGTCCACCTCAACCCAGCCTTCGAAAAATTGCTCATCGCGATCCGTCATCAAAGATCGCATAAAAGATTCATCCGTGGTCCCGGCGACTCTCAAGGCCGTGCGCGAAATCAAATTGTCCCGCATCATATTGCCGCCAAGGTAGCGGGTGAACGCCGCGGTTTCGTCATCAATGATGCCGAGCCCGCCCGCGGCCGAACCCACGGCGTAAATACCCAAGCCCGCGACGGTGCCGGGCAGCTTGACCAGCTCATTGCCCACCACGCCCATGGCATGGCCGAGCGTTGATAGGAAACTTGACGACTCCTCCGCCCGTCTCTTGGCCTCTCCGGCCAATTCATCCGCTGACGCCTGGGGGAGAGGTCCGGCGTCAACCCAATCGCCTTTGGCTTGGTCCCAAACCCGCCACTGTGTCATGCCCGCTGGGCGGCTAGCTCCTGGGATGAATTGCTCGATATTGGCGAGGGTGATGCCTTGTTCAGCCAGCAGCTGCTCAAGCGGCCGGCCGTAAGGATTAATCCCTTTTGAAGTCAAATAATCGCGCACCCGCCGCGTATCCAAATGCGCTACCTGATAAACGGACATGGTCGGGTGGTTGCCCTGGCGCTGATCCGTGCCATCGATGACAACAAGGCGGGCGCGCTGCCCGTCTTCCATTTCTATAAAAGCGCGCCGGTCGCCGTCCAAAACATTCTCTTCGCCGGGCACGTAATCTTCGACCCATTTTCCGTCGGGGCCCCGCAAGCGTCTTAACCCGGCTGAGACCCGGTAATAAGGAGCCATCTCGTCACGGATACCCTCCAAGGCGGAGGCGAATTCCCGGTAATCCTCGCGCCGCTCGAACAGTTGGTTTATTCTCTGGTGGACGTAAGCGGGTTTTTGGGATTCGTCGATGGTCAAAAAACGCAGATTCCCGGCCATACTGCCCGGTTCCAGGTAACGCCCCTGTTGCGCCTCAACCACGATGCGGGCCGAATCAACGAGAAGATCGCGAATGACTTGGCCTTTTCCGGAGAGGCGCGCCCGCTCCACGGTCAAGGTCAGGGGAGTAAAACGCCGCTCGGATTGATCGTAGAACCATTCCAAAGGCATTTCCACGCATTGGTTGGTCTCCGGGTCTCGAATCGCGCAGGCGCGATCAACGCCGACCGCTCTTAACTCCTGGTCCACCCGATCGATCCGGAGGCCTTCGGCGGTTTGGTCTTCAACCAAACCTTTCAGGGCATTGTCCAGAGGGGTCAAATAATCGCGATAAGGCCGGCGATTGATCATCTCGTTCAAACGCTCGTTCAAACGATCCATGCCCATTTGCTGGACATTGGGCCGGCTATGAGATTGGGCGGCGGCCTCCATGGCCGCGTAATCGCGATTGGCTTCGAGAACTTCCCTTAAAAATTCGATGGCTTGCGGCTCATTGCGGGAGAGAGGGCCTTCCAAGGTTCTGTAGAGTTCGCGCGGCGCCTGGCTTTCCCGGCTCCAGAGCATGGCCAACAGCAATTGATACCCGCTGTCCGCCTCGCCTTGAGCCGTGATGCCCGCGGCTTCAAGACGCGCGCGAATCGCTTCCAACGTCGCCGCAGGCGGTTGAGCCGGTGCGCTGGCCGGCTGTTCTGAAGAATCAACCAGGGGAGGTTCTGACGCGACCGGGGCTGTCCCCGAGGGGGAATTGCCCCCGCGGCCCGCCGGTTCGCCTCTGTCCCTATTCGGACATGCGGGGTGCGGCACTACCGAGCAATCCACCACCGTATCGTCCACCACGATCATCTGGGCGAAAACCTGATAAAAGTCTAAACCGGGGGTGGTGATCAGGAGCGCGATAAGGATGAGGAGGGAAATTGCGGATTTGGGATTAAGAACGAAAATTTTTTCTTTCTTGATCCTGAATCCCCCCCAGCGGTAACTCTGGGTTTCAAAATCTTTTTGAAAAACGGGCGATTGGCTCCGACGGGTCGAAAACCAATGTTCGAACGAGTCTGCTCGCTTCATTCGCTGACGAGTCAGCACATGCACCCCTTACCGTTGCGCATTCCTCAGAACGCGTAACAAGCGTTACCCAATTAGCATTCTCTCCCCTCCCAATCCCAACGCTCGGTTTAACAAGCGTCATCTATAAGATACGCCACGGCGTGGATTTTGACCAGTGACCTTCGGTACCAAAATAGTGAGTCGTCAGACCTATGAACTTTTGGGACTTCAGTCCCGGTCCGTCGGAGATCGAGGTTGGTTTATCTCAATGCGTACAGCCGGCCGGACGATTGAGAATTCTCCTGGTATCGCCCTGAATCACATACGTATGCTTATGTCCCCATGGCGGGGTGCTCCCTGATTCGGTGTATGTGTTCGCAACGCCGCCGGCGGAGGTTAACAACACGGAATTCGAACCGCAACTCGCCCGATACGTGCTTGCGCTGGTGCCGCTGATTGAAATTGTGCAAGCCTCCACGGGCGCCGTCGTGCTTCCGGGCTCAGGATTAGCCAGCGGCGCGACCGAAGAACCGCCGGACGTGCTGGAGTCGCTGTAACAAAGACCGGTTCGTGCATGGAAATGTTGATTTTCTGCGCAAGTCGGATTGCTTGAAGCATCATCCATGCAGTTGCCGTCATGAAGGTGACTGGGCGGATTGCAGGGCAGAGTTCCCAGTGTGGGCGTGGTCGTGGTCGTTGTTGATGTCGCTGTGCCCGATCCACTGCCGCTTCTTCTTCTAGTGCCGCTGCCGGAGCGTCTGGCCGGAGCTGCCGGGGTCGTGCCCACAACCGTGGTTGTGCTTGCGGGCACTGCCGCCGCCGGCGGCGGAGCCACGATCACTTGCCCCGTCGAACAATTGACGGTCGCCGTGTTCCAGCGATAACGTCCCGCAGCCAGGCCCGCGCTCTCGATCGAAGCGCAAGGCGAATCCGCGCCGCGGCCCAAACGGATATTGGCATTACTGGTCCGGTCGCCGGAATCCGCGCGGAAATAAACGACGCGGGGGCGCATCAAATCCGCGCCCGTCCCAACGTCAAAAATCGCCAACGCTCGATATTCCGGGCCCGTAGCCCGGCCTGAAGAATCGCGGCCGACATCCCGGCTGGATATGAAAGGAGAATTCAGAGGGCTGATCGAGATCGGCCTTGATCCGGCATTGGCCTCAATATACTGCCAAGAGTCGCTGGTGGCGCTATTGGTGCTGATGGGCCGGAATATAGGCAGAGTTTCCATCATATAACGCGGCGTGGAGCTTGAGGCTCCGGCCGCAAACCCTTCACCCGTCAAACCGGCGTTGATCTCTTCTTTCACCCGCGACGGGTACACCACGAACGTCATGGTCACGCTGTTTAAATACTGGCGAAGCGCCATGATGGACCGGACGGTTTCCGCAGTAATGCTTGATGCTTGAACCGTCGCCAAGCTTTGGCTGCTGACATAAACATTAAGGTCGTTTAGGTTGGTGACGACACGCCCGGTCAATTGAGCGTCAACGCCAGGATGCCCGCGTCCTTGGAGCCGGACCTCGTGCCTGATTTTCCTTAAACGCTGCCTAAAATTTGCGGTATTGTGAGCCAAAGTCAAGTCATTGCGATGATCCGCAAGAAAGGCTTTGCGGAAATCATTCACCACAACCTCAAAACGCCGCTCCAAATCCTGGTTCAAACTGTTGATTCGGGCTTGCGCCGCGTCCCGGCCGCCGGCATAAGTGGCCCTCAAAAAGTCCAGCTTCTGCTCCAGAATCGGAATATTCGCCTGGTATTTTTCAGCCCTGATGCGTTCATTGCCCCTTAATGTGGCAGGGTCAACTTTCAACCGGTTAAATCGCGTGTTGTTGGTGACATTGTTCATGACCGTCACCAATTCATTCATGGCCTGAGCCGCATCGCGGATCGCGGTTTGGCAAGCGACGAATGATTCAGGATCAAGCCCCACGCAAGGACCGCTCGGGTCCTCATCCGGGACAACGCGCAAGAACAAGCGAAGGGCCGAGTCCGTTTCCCGGCGGTTTCTGGCGCGCTTGATCAAGGCATTCAATTGAGTCCTGTTCGCGGCGCTGGGTCTAACCGGCACAGCGGCCTCAACGGCGCCGAGCCTGGCCGTGAATGAATCGCGCAGAACTTCATACTGCCTGATCTGATCCAAAATCGCCCGGCGATCCGGAGAATCGGTGGCGCCGATGGAAGCGGCCTGGACCTGCACGTTAAAAACATAGCGGGCCCCTGAGGCCAAAGTAGGCGCGATTTGAAAATTTAATTTCCTGTTGCCGAAGCTCTCCCACATGGGAACGACGCCGGCCCAATGCCGGGCCGCTGTGGCCGCGCCGCTGGCCAAATTTTTCTCGTAAAGATAAAGAGCGCCAGCCAACCGGGCCTCGGGATTGGTGCCGGTTGAGCTCTGCATCACGCCGACCAGAAGAGACGCTTTATCGAAAGGCTTATCCGCATCGTTGATGGCGCTAACGGGAATGTCCCGCACCACAACCGGAGATGTTCGGGACATATCCGGAGACGCGGCGCCGGAACTCGAAAGCGCGCCCGAAGTTGAAACGCGACGGGTCGGGGAAGCCGTGGCCCCGGAAGATCCGCCTACCAACGTTGAAGCGCCGGCCGGCGAAACCGTGACCGGCCCGCCGGCAAAAGCTGAACCGCCGCCTGAAGTTCCGCTGCCACCGACGCCGCCGGCTCCCGGCGATCCGGGAGGCGGGGGAGGAGGAACGGTTCCGCGCGCTGCGGCTACATGACCACTGCCGGTCAGCCCTGAACCAGGCGTTGCGCCGCCGGTCGTTCCATGGCCATCGGCCCGAACAGGAACGATGGCAGGATCGGCTCCGGTAGCACCCGGTGTCGTGGTGCCGCCTGTCCCCGATCCATGCCCGCTCGTGCCGTCGAATGTTGCGCTGGCTTCGGCGGCATCGCCGCCGCTCTTGCTTCCCGTATGCCTGATCCCGGCGCGCGCACGGCCGGCGCCCGTCGGACGGGGAGTCGTCGTTCTTGCGGGCGTCCCGCCGCCGGTTGCTCCGGTTCCAGGAGTGGACCCTCCGGTAGATCCGGATGCCGCCGAGCTTCGGCGGGCCGCAATGGCGCTTTTAATCGCATTGATTCCGCCGATAGCTGATCCGGCATCAGTACAATCTAATTCACTGCCGTCTGCATTGGATCGCCCGGAAGTAAACCATCCATCACTTAAATAACAATCAGCATGCCGATTGTTCAAAATCTCAAGGTGACTGCCGATGGCTGCAATCTCGGCGGACGTAGCGCCTTCCAAATCAGCGGAGGATAACGGATAGGCCACAACCGCGGAATTACCGGCCACGGCGTTGATTTCAGAGGAACTCGCCGGATCATCGGCGAAAACAGTCACAGGCCCAAGGGCCAGGCTGATCAAGCCCAATAAAATAAAAATCCCATTCCTGGGGTTTAACTTAGCGTTACGCACGGTATCCTCCTCGAATTTACCCTTCCCTATGCAGTTCCCAACCGCCGTAAAAATCTGTCATGTCTAAAGACCAAGAAGCCGGTTCAACTCCTGAATATGCGCTTGACGGTCCGACTCGCAATCCCCAGGAACCGGCGCAGCCGCGCAGTCCATGGCCGCAAGCGCCAAAGCTTTATCGTTGATATCCCGCAACTCATCCGGGGACTTGCCGTTGAGCGTCGCCGTAGTCACCCGGTCCCTGAATTCCGGAATATCGCGCAAATTATTAACCACCGCCTCAGCCGTGGGCGCGGGAGGAACGGCCGGAGGAGTTGGCGTGCTCGAATCGCCGCCCGGGCCGGCGCCGGGCGCGGCCGCGGCGCTGTCATCCTCGCCCCTTCGCGCGCCGGTAACGCTCTCGATATCGGAGCAGCGAACGCCGTTGAGCGTAAACGTGCTTTCTTGCCACTGCGTGCTGGTGCTTTTCTCTTTCGCCTCAGTGGTCGAGGAGGCCTGATAGCGCACCCGAACCTGAGGGATGCAACTTTCCGCGTCCGCTCCGAAGGGATCCGCGCACGGATCCCGGCCGCACATATGTTCGACGCCGATAATCGACGCCGTCTTTAATTCATCATCCGACAAAGGCACTTTGCCTCTTAAAAACTCTTTCGTGCTTGTCGTGCAGGTCGTTGAGCGCGGTCCGCGACGGCAAACGAATTGCGTGGGTTCAGGCGGAGCGTCGCCGGCTAAAGCATTAACCGCGCCCCCGACTAAATTCGCCAGCGGCTCGGCCAATCCTTTCTGCGCGATGGTCTTTAACCCCTCGCCCAAGGCATCATAAGCCCAAAGCCAATCAGTAATATTGTCCCTTTTTTTCTGCTTCTCAAGCTCCCAGTCAAAAAGCGCTTTGCGCATATGATCCGCAATCGGATCGCGTTCAATCTTGTAATCAATGCTGGGGCCTTCGCTTTTATCCTGTTTAGGCGTATCCCCGCTGGTCACGGCTCCGCCGCCCGGTCCTTGATTCGTTTCGCGGCCGCCCGTTGATTCGCCGAATTTTCCCGCGGCATTGGCCGCGGTCTGTTCGGGCTGCCCATGCAAGGCGCCCAAAGCTTGCCGCGCCGCTTCACGCGCTTTCCTGACCGCATCCCTGCTCGACGTTGTTCTCGATCGCCGGCCGCTGCCGCCCATGCCCGGAATATTCTGAGCGCCTGAATAACTCAAACGCCCGCCCGGTCCTCCGCGCGAAGATCCGGCAGGCAAATTTCGCAAACGGCTGGCGATTTCATCCCCGGACATAATCCTCACCGGAGGCGCGGCCGATGAAGCCCCACCCAAGCCGCCTAAAGCCGCATTCAATGCGCCCAGCATGCCGGGTAATCGAGGTGGTTTCCCAGTTTGTTTCTCCGCTTCTTTTAGCCCCGCCCAAAACGGACTTTCTTTTGTTTGATCGAGCGGACCGCCTGCTGCCTTGGATTTGTCTTCTTTAGGTTTGGGGACGAGCTCCGAAAGCGGTTGAACCAGGCGGGTCGTATCCCTGGACCCAGCGGCTGAGGTCACGATTTCATCCGTGGGTTCGCTGCCCTCCGGAGGACGCGTCACTTCTTCCATATCCGTGGGCGCAACCTCAAACGCCGGCGTCAAGGAAGGCTCCTTTGGGGCGAACAATCGCACCGCCGCCATGCCGCCGAATAACAACAAAGTCGACCCGAACAAAAACGCCCATTCCCGGTAACCGATGGAAAAAAGGCCGGATTCGCCCTCGCCTTTGGAAAAAGGCAAAACAATGGGTTTTCTTTTTTTCTCCTCTTCCCGTTTGACCGGTTCGCGGTGCAGAGTTGAGGATTTAGGAACGTCCTTGGCATGGCTTTCAGGACCTTGAGCCCCGCGCAACAAACGGGTGAAAGACGGGGAATGATGCCCCTCTTTTTCATCAGCCACGATGATTCTCCCGCCCTGATCGGTTCATGGGTTGCCTTCAACCTTTCCACAGCCGGCCGGGCTGGCCGAAAATACCCGTCAAATAGGGTTGCATAACTACCTTAATTTTAAGCCCGGAACAGGTGACTATCAAGGGGCAAAAGTCCTATTTTGTTAATAGGACTTTAGTCCTTTTTACCTAAAAACCGAAGCCTTTTGAGCCGCCGGGAATGGCGCTTGTCCCGCCTGCGGCAGGCAAAGAAGGACTGTTGAGTTGAGTGCTGTTGAGGGAAGTTTGATTCAACGCCGGTCCGCTGTTTAGCAGCGTGGTGGAGCCGGAATAAGTCGCCTTGCTTCCGGTTATCGTCGTCGTATTATTCAGCGCCAACGGCGCTGAATAGCTTTGCAAATCGGTTAGAGAAACGGATGACTGCAGGCTTGTTTGATCAAGCTGAACGATGGGTCCGGTCGGCGCCGCAGGGCCGACGATCAAACCAGGATCAAGATCAACCGTTCCTTGGCATATCGGGCAAACCGGATCGGTACCCGTAATAATGATCGGACCGCCCAACACTCCGCCCCCAAGAAGCCCCCCGATATCTCCCAAAGGAACGTCATAGTATTTAGGGGGTATGCCCTGATATCCTCCGGGGTCGGTGAGAATGCCCCCGTCCGAACCGCCGCCCCCAAAAACAACGTCCCCTAAATCAGTCAATACATCGCCGCCGGTGTCTCCGGTATCCCCGCCGGAATCATCAGAGCCCCCGGCAGCGGGACCCGCCCCGGTGCTCAACAAACCCGATCCGCCGCCTAAAGTATTCAGCAAATCTCCGGCCGATGTATTCACATTTTCAGCCGCAATGCCGCCGATCTCCCCACGCGAAGCCAAATTTTCCAAGGCCGGGGAAATATTGATGCCCGCCACCGGCGCCATGCTCAATGAAAGCGCGCTGTCCGCGTCGCTGGCGCCCAGGGCATATTGCCCCAAGGCGACGGCTCCGCGCAATTCTTGAATAAGCCGTTGCCGCCGTTGAACCGCGCCGCGCGCCGTATTGATGCCGGGATTCACGGCCTGACGCCCCTTGGCGAACTCCAAATTGGGCCGGGCGTTCGAGCGCTGCCGGGCGTCATCTTCGGTCATGGGCGTTGCTTTAG
The DNA here is from genome assembly GCA_016180815.1 of Elusimicrobiota bacterium. NCBI lineage: Bacteria > Pseudomonadati > Elusimicrobiota > Elusimicrobiota bacterium. The sequence goes on along the minus strand of JACPAN010000005.1, from coordinate 2,318 downwards.
CTAAACGCTTCTCCGCGCCCACCAAAGCCGGAGATTCGACGTTTCTTTTGCTGCTATTGCCCGACGCCGTGTCGCCGATCGAGGGCAGCGGCTCAAGGGTGTTCTCAACGCCCATATCCAAGAGCGTTGAAGTGACATTCGATGCGACGACAGGCTTTGTCTCTTTTTTCACCAAATCGATGGGCGAGACCGCATCCGCGGCTTTATCCGGTTTAGCCGAGGCCTTATCCGTCCAATCCTTGGGCTTGCCGAAAAGAATGAACGAAATATCATAGGTCAAATTCCCCGGCGTACCCCGAACCGCCATCACCGCCGACGGCTGAGAAGCCCCCTGTTCGATGATCTCGGAATTGGCCGTCCGGTACAGCGTTTTGCGGAAGCTCTTGGTCACGTCCTGGCTTTTAAGCCCCATAAAATTCATGACCGAGCCTTGCGTAGAAAAACGGGCCAATAGCCCGAAGGAAGTGCCCAGGCCGATGCCGCCGGCAAGAACGCCGGCGATCAGTTTAGTCGCATTGATATTCGCTGAACGGTAAAGAAAATTCCTATTCATGGCTTAAAAAGAATATACCCCCTTATCAACGAGGCTTATCCTATTGCTTCTATTTTAACCCAGCCCCGGCTTTTTTACCAGGGGACTTTAGTCCTATTTTTGGGGAGTCCCTTCGTCTTTTTGGCCTATTATTGCCCCGGCGCCGCCGTGCTCGGCGTCGTCGGTCTGGAACTGCTTTTCGCCTTGCCCGAAGGCTTCCGGCCTCCTGATCGGCCCCGGCCTGGGAACAAACCGCTTTCCTCAACGGTCACCGGCCTGGCCGTAGCGCCCCGGCGCGACGGCGGATCAGGCCTCTTGCTATTGGCCGCCCCGCCCCCGGCCAGGGGCCGCAATTTCCCCGCTTTTAATGCTTCCTCTATATTATTGGGGAAATTGCTCTTGACTGGGATACCCCCGCCTTGGGCTAAACCGACTGAAGATTCGCCCAGGGTATTGCCCGCTTCTCCCCCGCCTTCGGGAACAACAAGGGACTTGGGAACCAAATCATTTTTATCCACGTCTTCCGGCTTATCCGGCGCATAAAGCGCCCGCCACTCGGGCGTGCCGATCATGGCCAATGACTCATCCGGCTTCTGAAAATAAGACGCGTCCAAAAACAACGGGCGGCCGATGGTGGCCATTGCGATTTTGTCGATCTTGCGGTACAGGGACTGAACGGGCCCTGATTTGATTACCTGAGTCCTGCCCGCCTGTCCGCCCGAACAAAAAAAAGAAATCACCAAAGCCATCAACCCGCCGCCTAACAACAGCAGCAAAAGAAGGGCTTTGCGTTTTAATTCCTGCCGCCGGTCCTCTGATTGTTCAATGACCATAATTTTGAATCTTAAATTTCAAATTCGAAATTGCCGATCAACTGCTCAATAGAAATAGCTTAGCGGCAAAAAAGGCCTTTTTCCAGGAGAGGACGGAAATTCAGCGCTTCTGCTTGCTTCGGAGGGTTTTCTTCTCTTCTTCGATGGTCTGATCTATTCGTTGTTTGGAGTAGGAGTCAAGAGATTTCATCTGCTCATCGATGCGGCGATCCAGCTCTCTTTTAACGTGCTCGCTCAAACTGTTCATTTGCGTTTCGGCCATTTTTTCCAGCTTGGCCTGAAAATCCTTGGATATTTTCTGAAGCTCTTTCGGCGGCGGCACCACCCCGGCGCCGAACCATCCGGCCGCAGCCCCGCCGGCAAGCCCGATTAAGAAACCAATGACGAATTTTCCCACGACCCGATTAAACTAAATTCGACACAGGCTCTTGAACGTCAACTTTGATTTTGCCCTGGCGCACTTTCGCAATCAGCCAAACTCCGGCGGGAATCAACAAAAACAGAATGATTGTTTGAGTGAACGACAATCCCGGAAGATTCGGACCCTTGAGGGTGCTCTCAGGCCTGAAAAATTCAATGCAAAACCTTAGAATCCCGTAACCGATCATATAGAAACCAAAAATCTGGCCTTTATATTTATCCTTGACGCTGTTTAGGATTAAAAAAAGAATAAACGCTCCCGCTGATTCATAAAGCTGCACGGGATGAAGCGGGATTCCCCTCAAATGAACCGGAACGGAACATAAGGCATTTGTATAAACAACGCCGAGCGGCGACTCCGTCGGAGCCCCCCAGCAACACCCCCCCGCAAACCAATTCCCCAGCTTTGTGTACACCGTTTGCCCCGACAACAACGGCACGCGGTGGACGATCACGCTTTGTTCAAACCAGGGGGCCATGTTTGCAACGCGTCCCGTCGGATCAATCACCGCCGTCATGATCGGATCAAGCCC